>JAJZIE010000064.1 GCA_021810725.1 Bacillota bacterium
GGTGGCGGGGGACGTTCTAGGCCGCGTTGTCTCACCATTCTCGTTCGAGGTCCTCGAGGAGATGCGCTCGCCGTTCGACGGCGTCATGATCCTCACGCACCCGACACTGCACCGCGTCGAGCCGGGTGACTACGGCTACATGGTCGGGGAGCTCGCGACGGCGGAGGCCCTCAAGTGATCGCGGCCGAGGAGCGCGCGCTCGGGAGGGATCTCGTCGCGCTCGTGCTCGGCGTCGACCGCGTCTATCAAAGCCGGCTACCTCGGGGCGCCGACGGTCTCGGAGCCGAAGGCTACGTCGCGATCAACCTCTCCGAGGTCCCGGCGCTTGGCGTCTCGTCGTACGAGGAGGCGGGCGAGGCCCGCGGGGAATTGGCCGCGAGACTGTCCGGCCTAGACCTGGCTCCAGACCGGCGCAGGTACTTCGCCGACTACCTCGCGGGGATCGAGGTGTTCCTGCGCTGGCGCGGCGGCGAAACGATCCCGTACCCGGAACTGGTCACGGGCCTCCTCGGCGTCCAGGGCGAGCCTCCGGAGCTCGATCCGCTGCTGGCGCAGCTCAGGGCCCTGCTCGAAGAGGCGGGGTATACCGGGAGCGTCCCGCGGATGCTGCGGGCATTCGAGGCAGATCGGATCGTGCCCGCGTCGGACCTGGGCGAGGTGCTCGAAGGCTATCTCGCCGAGGCGCGGGAATTTGTGCAGCACCACCTCTTCCCACTGCCGGAGGACTTCGCGTTCGGTGTCGAGGTGGTGCCCAGCGCGGCGTACAACGCCTACTGCGACTATGTCGGACGCGTCGTGCGCATCAACGGCGAGGTGCCGCATACGCGCGAAGGACTGAAGCACCTTGCCTGCCACGAGGCGTACCCGGGCCACTCGACCCATATCTTCCGCCGCGAACAGCTAGTCGCGGCGGGAGAGATGACGGAGGACGGCCTTCTCGTGGTCACGGACACGCCGACGAGTCCCCTGTTCGAGGGGATCGGCGAGCTCGGACTCAGGCTGGTCGGCTGGGACCGCAGCATCGAAGAGCGTACCGCCATCGCGATCATGCGCCTGCGTTCGGCGCTCGGCGCCTGGGCTGGCACCTTGACCGCCTCGGGTCGGCGCGAGGAGGCGACAGAACTCCTGCTGCGATACGGCGACGAGGCCTGGATGCGATCGCGGCTGCGCTTTCTGGACATGCCGCTGCGACGTCCGTTCATCTTCGCCTACCACTACGGCGACCTTCTGGTCGACGCCGCGCGCAGCGCGGCCTCGGATGGGAAGGCCTTCCTGAGCGGTCTCTACGACCGCATGCACTCGCCCGCGTCGCTGGGTCTCATCTTTTCCCAAGGGGGCAACTGATCCATGGAACACAGGCAGAGTGCCGAACTCTATCAGCGCGCAGCCGCGTCCACGCCCGGCGGGGTGCATTCGAACACGCGTGCCCGCAGCCCGCACCCAATCTACTTTGAACGTGCCGAAGGGCCATATCTCTACGACGTCGACGGCAACCGCTATCTGGACTTCGTGCTCGGCAACGGGGCGATCATTCTCGGCCATGGCAACCCCGAGGTGCAGCAGGCGGTCGCCGCGGTGATCGCCCAGGGACTGACGACCGGCAGTGAGACGCGTCTCGCGGTGGAGGCGGCGGAACTTCTGCTGCAGCAGGTGCCGACGGCCGAAATGGTGCGGTTTGCGAACAGCGGTACGGAGGCCGTCATGCACGCTCTCGAACTCGCCCGCAGCGCGACCGGCCGGCGTCGCGTGGCGAAGGTGGAAGGGGCGTACCATGGCTGGGACTCGCAAATGTACGTCTCGGCCTGGCCGGATCTGGGGCTGGCCGGCCCGTCTGAAGCCCCGCAGCCGGTCCCTGCACACAAGGGACTCGACGCCGATGTCGCGCGCAGCACGATCATCCTGCCGTTCAACGACGTCGCCGCGACGCGCAGGATCGTGGAAGAGCATGCGGACGAGCTTGCCGCGGTGATCGTCGAGCCCGTGATGATGGACATCGGCTACGTCGAGGCGACCCGCGAGTACATCCACGAACTGCGCCGGATCACGAAGGATCACGGCATCGTGTTCATCTTCGACGAGCTCCTGACGGGCTTCCGCGTCGCGCCGGGAGGAGCCCAGAGCCACTACGGCGTGACGCCCGACCTCTCCACGTTCGGAAAGGCGATCGCCAACGGATACGCGGTCGCGGCCGTCGCGGGCCGGCGTGAGATCATGGACGAGGCTCGTCCCGGCGGATCGTGCGCCTGGGTCGGCACCTTCAACGGTCACGCCGTGAGCATGGCGGCGGTCGGGGCGACCTTGCGCCAGTTCGAGGGGAGCGGCGTCTGGCGGGCGTTGCAGGAGAGGATGACCTACCTCGAGCAGCGCTTCGCCCGGCGCGCGAAGGAACGGGGCGTCGATGTCGTGCTGCGCGGACGGGGCGGCAACTTCCACTGGTACTTCACCGCGGAGTCTGTCCAGGACTACCGGTCGGCCGCCACGTCGAGCACGGAACGGTACCAGCAGTTCGCGAAGACGGCGGCGGAGCGGGGGATCCATCTGGCGCCAGGGACCCTGTCGCATCACTCCCTGACGGTTGCGCACGAACAGGAGCACCTCGACGCCTTCGTGGACTGCCTCTAGCATGGCGCGCCACTTGGACGCGCGGGACCGGCTGCGTCGGGTTGAGGATGCGGCCCGGCGCATGGGAATCGAGCCTGCTGAAGCTGACCGCGAGCTGCTGGCGGCGGAGGTGCGGGGCCTCCTCGGCGCGATCGAGGCGCTGTGGGCGGCTCCTCTTCCGCCGGCGCTGTCCGGCTGGCGGGATGGCCCCTCGTCGTGACGGACATCATGCGCCTGCACCGCCTCTACGTCACGCGGGCGGCCTCTCCGGTGGCCGTGGTGCAACGTCATCTGGAGCAGGCGCACGGGCTTGGCACCGATCTGAACGCCTTTACGGCGATCCTCGATGGGGAGGCGCTCATCGCGGCGGAGGCGTCGGAGCGGCGCTATGCCGAGGGGCGGCCCCTCTCTGCTCTCGACGGCGTTCCCTTCACGGTGAAGGACATCGTACACGTGCGGGGGGTGCCTACCACCGCGGCATCCCGCGCGGCGGACCCTGAACCGCAGGCGAGCGACGCAGCGGTCGTCGCGCGCCTGCGGCAACTCGGGGCGGTGCTGATCGGCAAGACAAACCTGCTCGAGTATGCGCTTGGGCTCGTCCATCCGGATTTCGGACCGGTGCGCAACCCTTGGGACAAAGAGCGGACGATCGGCGGGTCCAGCAGCGGGTCCGCAGCGGCGGTCGCGATCGGCGCGGGGTTCGCTTCGATCGGGACCGACACGCTCGGCTCTGTGCGCAACCCCGCGGCGCTCGCCGGGGTCGTAGGCTTCAAGCCTTCCTTCGGCCGCTTGCCCGTGGCGGGGACGATACCGCTCGCCCCCACGCTGGACCACCTCGGCATCCTGGCGCGCACCGTCGCGGACGCGCAAGCGGTGTACCGCGGCACCGCATCCCGAGGCGGCCGCGGGCACTACGGGCCATGGAGGGTGGGTGTCGCCCTGTTCGAGGACGTTGATCCAACGGTACGGCACGCCTTCCTGGACGCCGTGGCCCGTCTTAAGGGAGCGGGAGTGGCGGTCCAGGAGACCGGAGTGCTACCGTTCGCCGCCGCCACTGCGGCCGCGCTTACGCTCCTCTACACCGAGGCGGCGGAGGTGCACCGAGAGCGGCTGCAGGCGAACGCCGCTGGCTACAGCGCAGGTACGCGTGCGCGTATTCTTGCCGGAAGCGCCGTCGACGGGCCGGACTACGCGCGGGCTCTGGCCGTGCGGGTAAGGGTCCGGGAAGAAGTCGGAGACGTCTTTCGCGGCTGCGATGTCGTCCTGACGCCTACTTTGCCCGCTCCGGCCCCGCGTGAGGACGGCGGCGGGGGAGACCGCAGCCTAGGATCGGCGCCGCTACACACCAGCGCATTCAACCTGCTGGGGCTGCCAGCGCTCACACTTCCCATCGGGCGATCGCCTGAAACCGGAATGCCCATCGGTCTGCAGATCGCAGGCCCCCAAGGCGCCGACGGCATGGTGCTGCGCGCGGCGCGGCTCGTCGAGCGCCTACGGGGACCTTGGCGGGCGCCCTGGCTGACCTAGGGGCGCCTGGCGGACCAGGGAGGTTTTGCCGGCATAAGAGGGGTGGCCGGGATCTGGGTTCCGTCTGTAGGCGACGACACTACACGCCGTTTTGCCCTCCGGGCCAGACTTTTTCGACGCAATGCTCCAGCAGCCGTAGGTTGGGCGCCTTGGCACCTGGCTGACGCCGTGACGCAAAGTACAGGTGGCGCTGCGGAACGTCCTCCTGGATCGGATGGGATACGAAGCCAGCCGCCTCCAATCCTTTTGCGGTAGAAACGGGGACGATCGCCCATGTGGTTGGCACCCGGAGAAAGCCCTGCAGGGAGTTCACCGCGTCCAGCCGTACGAACGGCGACTCTTGTTCCCCGAACGTGATCTGGTGCCAGGAGCGGAACGTTGGCGACCAGTCCACGTACACCTCGTCTTCCAGACGATAGGCACCGATGGAGACAGGTTCCCTGTGGGCCAAATCGGCAGGGTCCTTGGGTTGTTGCACGATGACCATGTCTTCCGTCAGCACTTCGCGGAGGTCGACCGCCTCTTCGGCGGCACGCATCTGGACAAAGGCCGCATCGATCTCACGCCGCATCAATCGGCGATAGAGGTCGTCGTAGCGCGAGGTCACCGTGAAGAGGCGCACATGATGTGTCGCGCGCAGCGTGTTGAGGGCGGAAAACAGCGGGTGAAGCACGTGGCTGAGCACACTGTCCGTGGCGCCAATCGTCAAGCTGAGTTCGCCGTGGAAGTTCCGGAAATGAGCGATGTCCTGACGCAGAGACTCCCAGCGCTCTGCGAGGGGCAAGAACTGCAACCCGTCGGAGGTCAACTGCACAGTCTTGGAGCCACGCGTGCGCCGTACCAACGTGCATCCCGCTTCCGCTTCCAACGAGTGTAGCCGGTGGCTTATGTTCGACGTCGTCATGTGCAAAGTGTGCGCCGCGCCACTGAGACTGCCGGTGCGAACGACCTGCAGAAACACCTCCACGTTGTCCAATTCTTGTCACCCACCCGCTCAAAATTGAAGCGTCACTCATTTAAGATACAAAATTGCGCAATTTATAGCACTAGGGATTGATGCATTAGCGCAGAAATTTTCCCCCACGTCTGTCAGGGGGGGTTGACTAATGGCGGCGGTCATCGAGGAGAAATTGGGGCCTGAGGAACTCGAGCAGGCGATTAGGAACGATTTTACAACGAATGTCGTTCCTTCGAGCCACCGAAGAAGTACGTGGCAAATGACCCTGATCTGGATTACGGGCAACGCTGGCTTCTCCACCCTGTACACGGGTTACACCTTGGCGCAGGGCGGACTGAACCTTCCCACACTGATCCTGTCCGCGCTCATCGGCAACGTCATCCTGGCATGCTACTGGATCGGAGCGAGCTACCTCGGATCGCATTATGGCCAGACGGAGACGCTCTTGGCCAGGTCTTTCATGGGACGGTGGGGCTCGTACATCGTGTCGGTGTTCATCATCGTTTCAAGCCTGGGCTGGTATTCGTTCCAGGCGGACCTCCTGGGTACGATGGCGACGACGGTGTTCAACATTCCCAACGACCTGGCGCTCGTGTCGCTCATTGCCGGGCTGCTGATGATGGTGAACAACATCGTCGGGTTCACCAGCGTCAGTGCGTATGCCCGCTATGTGGCCGCTCCGATCATTTCGCTCTGGGTCATCTTCGCGTTCGCCAAGGTGTTCGCCACCACGCCGGCGCACGTTCTGTGGGCCGCACCCCACGTCGGACAGACCATCACTCTGGGCGTGGCTGCGTCGACGTTCATCGGCGCTGTGATCTGGGGTTCCGAACCTGACTTCTGGCGCTGGGGCCGTCCGCAGATCAAGGCGTCGATCTGGCCGATCGTCATCGCCATCGTCCTTGGCAATTTCATCTTCCCCGTCACAGGTGCCGCCATGGCGCACGTTTTCAACGTGGCCAATTTCGGCAAGGTCGTGCTGTTCGTCTCGCAGTACACCATCGGCATCACGGCGCTCGCGGCCCTTGTCTTCTTCATCACCCAGGTGGCCATTAACGACCTCAACCTTTACGAGGTGGTCACGGCGGCCAAGAACATGTTCCCCGGGCCGCGCGTCTACTACGTTCTCGCTCTCGGTGTGCTAGGCGCGATCTTCGCGTACTTCCAGGTGATCAACTACTACATCATCATCGCGGAACTGACAGGCGTTCTCGTTCCGTGCGTCACGGTGATCATCATGATCGACGCTTGGCTGCTGCCGCGGCTGTTCGGCTTGCGGCGTCAGGTCACCCGAGTGGCGCAGTGGTCGGAGATCGCCGCGATCAATGTGCCCGGCGTCATCGCAGTCGCGGTCGGCGTCGTCGTTGGCGGCTACACAGGCGGAATCATCAACCCGAGCTTCAGCTGGGGCATTGCCCCGGTGAACACGTGGGTCGCGGCCGGCGTCGTCTACGTGGTGATCGTGGCGGCCATCAGGTCGCTTCCGAAGGATCGCCTCATGCACGCCCTCGGGTACTCGGCTCCGTCCATACGCGCGGCAGAGGGCGAACAGTAATGCCGGACTTCAATGGCTACCTCGACCTGATCGAGAACCTGAGCGGCGAGGAGTTCCGATTTCCGCACCGCGTGGCGCCCTTTGCCGAGTTCCCGATCGAGGAGTACAGGAGGCGGTACGCCCGCGCGTCCCGCCTCATGGAGGCCGCCGGGATCGATGCCCTGCTTCTGACGCAGGAAGAGGATGTCCGCTACTTCACCGGATACCTCAGCATCCTCTGGTGCTCCAAGTTCCGCCCCTACGTCGGCATTCTGCCGCGGGATCCCTCCATCGGTGCATGCCTTGTGCTCCCCAGGCAGGAACTCGGCAACGGCAACGGCACCGCATGGGTGCCGGACCTCGAGATCTACCCCGACCAACAGAACCCGGTCCAGGCGATCGTCAAGGCATTGCGGGACCGCGGGCTCGGTGAAGGAGTCATCGGCTCCGAACTGGGCTTCGGGCATAGGCTTGGCATGAGCGTCGAGCAATTTCTGGAGTTGCGCGAAAGCGCCAAGCCAGGCCGCATCGTGGACGGTGTGACCCTGATCCAGAGTGTGCGCATGCTCAAGTCCGCCGCCGAGGTCGCCCGCCAGCAGCGTGCGTGCGACATCTCGCAGACGGCGGTCAGGGAGGGCTTCGAAGCCCTGCGCGAGGGCATGACCGAGAAGGAGCTCATGCAGGTTGTGGCCGCCGCCATGTACCGCAACGGCGCCGAGGCGGGTACGCGCCCCTCATTCTTCGGCGTCAATGCCGGGCCGGAGCGCTACCTGACCGTGAACGCGCTGCCGAGCGACTATGCCATGCGCAAGGGCGACCTCGTGATGCTGGACGGCGGCGCGAACTACGGCGGCTACGCAACGGACTTCATCCGTCAGGCCAGTCTTGGCCCTCCGACGGATATGCAGAGACGCTACTACGAGATGGCACTTGAAGCCAACAACGCGGCCATCGCTGCCTTAAGGCCCGGCGCCACCGGAGCCGACGTCTATGAGGCCGGTCTTGGGGTGTTCGCCCGGCACGGAGTGGCGGAATACTCGCACCTCAACATCGTCGGCCACGGGGTTGGCATGGACGTGCACGAACTGCCATGGCTCGGCGAGCGCAACGTCGTCTACACGGCGGACGTCCGCCTGCGCGCGGGCATGGTGGTTTGCATCGAGCCTGTATTCGGGGGCGTCGACGATCCAGACTTCCGCAACGGCATCTTCATCCAGGAAGACAAAGTGGAGATCACGGAGGGTGGCGGCCACATCCTGACGAGCATGCTGCCCAAGGACCTGTGGGTGGCGTCAATCTGAGCTGTCCTTGGCGAGGAGGTTCATGGATTGGTCATCGACACCGAGACGCACGTGCTTCTCTTCGCGCGCAATTCGTGGGTAAACCCGCACTCCACGCGGGTCAAGCACTTCACCTGGCATGAACACGACGGCGATCTGCTCGTGGCGGAGATGGACGCGGCTGGCGTGGATCAGACCATCCTGATCAGCTATGACGCGGAAGACATCCGCTTTAGCGAGGAGCACAAGGGTTTCGAGATCGGGGACTTCGCGGGGGGCCGCAAGTATACGCTCCTGCAGGTGCACCGGCACCCCGAACGCTTCCATTGGGTGTCCACGTTGAAGGACGCCGAGCGGGTCGACGTCTGTGCTCAGATTGACCGCGACCTTGCGGAAGGCGCTGAAGGGTTCAAGCTGTTTCCCGCTTACGTCTATGCAGACTTGACCTCACCAGCGTGGACCCGCGTCTTCAGGTACCTGAGGGACCAGGGCACCCGCCTCTTGATCTCGTTCGAAACCCTCCTGCCTCCCGAGACCTACGACCTGGAGACGTACCTTGGCCAGTTGCGCCATGCCTTGGACCATGCAGAAGGATTGCCTGTGGCCCTGCTGCACGCCGGGTGCGAGGATCCCCTCGCGCCCGGTCGCAAGTTCGTTCCCGAATTCCTGCGCGATCACCCCGCGGTCGTGCTATCGATGGCCATGCCCGGTGCCGTATGGGACGACGGCACAGAGTACCCGTATCCCAACCTGCTGAACCGGGTCCGCATCCTTCGCGACGCTGTCGGCGCCGATCGGCTGATGTGGGCCACCGACTGGCCGTGGTTCGGCGACCGCTTTCTCTATGGGCAGGGCGTCGACTGTTTCCGGCTGCATGCCGACTTCTTTACGCCAGCGGAGCTGCACGCGTTCATGGGCGGGACGGCAGAGCGCTTCCTACACGTTAACGGAAGGGGTGGGCGCTGATGGTCGTTGACACGGAAACCCACATCTTCTACTACGCCCGCAGTGCCATCGCCAATCCTGGCGTGAGTCGCGCCGCGCACTACCGATGGCACGAGCACGATGCGGATCTGCTGGTCGCCGAGATGGACGCCGCTGGCGTCGACAAGACATTCCTGATCAGCTATGACGCCGAGGACACGCGGTGGAGCGCCCAGCACCATGGTTTCGACCTCGAGGACTTCGCGGGAGGTCGGAATTACACTCTCCACGGCTATCGTCGGCATCTCGATCGCTTCTATTGGTTCAACACGCTGAAGGATGCGACACAGCGCCCACTGCCCTATCTCGTCGACCGGGACATCGCGGATGGAGCGACAGGGTTCAAGCTGTTTCCCGCATACGTGCAGGCAGACTTGCGTGCGGATGCGTGGCAACAGGTGTTCGCCCACATCCAGGACCGTGGGTCTCGGTTGCTCATCTCGTTCGAGACGCTCGATCCCCCGCGTTCGTTCTCTCTGCCCGAGTACATCGCCCAATTGCGCGTCGCGCTTGAGGCGGCGCCCCGTCTGCCAGTGGCGCTGCTCCACGCCGGTTGTGCCGATCCCCTTGGCGAACACGCGGGACTGATCTTGGATCTTTGCCGGGACTTCCCGCGGGTGTATCTTTCGCTCGCTATGCCGGGCGCCATCTGGGACGACGGCTGGGAGTACCCCTTTCGCAACCTGCTGCTACGCGTGCAGCGGCTCAAGGAGACGGTCGGTAGCTCACGCCTCATGTGGGCGACTGATTGGCCGTGGTTCGGCGACCGCTTCCTGTATCCCCAGGGCATCGACTGCTTCCGCCTGCACGCGCCCTTCTTCGACGACGAGGAGTTGGCGCGATTCCTCGGTGGAACGGCGGAGGAATTTGTTTCGTTGGAGGGGAGAGCATGACGGGGGCCGACGAACGCGAACGTCGCGCGCGGCAGTGCTCCCAGCTGATGTCCGAACAGGGCTGGGACGCGCTTGTCGCGTCGTTCCCTGAAAGCCTGCGTTACCTCGGAGGCGTGTCCAGCGTCAGCGCCTCGGTGAATCGCCGGACGGCGGTCCTGGCCGTCGTCGGGCCCGGTGGGCGAGTGGAAGGCATCGTCGCGCCGACGGGTGATGTGGCGTCTTTGGTCGCAAGCGGCCAGGAAGCGGACAGGATCTGGTCGTACGGCCGTTTCGTGTTCTTTGGCGAGGGCGCTCTTGCGCAAAAGGTGAGCGACGTCGCCGCAAGGGCGTCGGCAACTCCGGTCGAGGCGGTGCTGCGCGCGCTAGCGGATCTCGGACTGGGCGGCAGGGTCGCGTTGGAGGACGACGGGCTTTTGCCTGGCCTATCCATGGAGCTGTTCACAGCGCATGTGTTCCTGCCGACGAACCAGAAGCTTTTGGCGCTGCGTCAGGTCAAGAGCGCATGGGAGATCGGGCAGTTGGCGCAGGCTTGCGAGATTGCGGAGCAGGCACTGCAGGAGAGTCTCGCAGGCGCTCGGGAAGGGACGACGGACCTGGAACTTGTGCAGTCGTTCCAGGTCGCGGCTCAGCGTCTGGGGGCGGTGCCTCTCTTCGCCGTCATGGCGATCGGCGAGCAGGCCGCTCTTGCGGATACCCCACCTGTCGGCCGTGCGCTGCGGCGCGGCGATATGGTCAGGTGCGACGTTGGCGTGACCTTCGAAGGGTACCGCGCGGACATCGCCAGGACGGCGTGCCTGGGCACGCCGTCCGCCAAGGTGAAGGCGTATTACGATGCCATTCTCGTCGGCGAGGACAACGGCATCGCGTCGCTCGTCGCAGGCGGCGTAGCCGAGCAGGTGTTCTCCGCCGCAGTGGAAGGAACACGCCGAAGTGGGATCGGACACTACGATCGCTCCCACGTGGGACATTCGATCGGACTCGAGGTGTACGACGGCATGCTCCTGGCCAGCGGCCGCACGGATGAGATCCGCGACAACATGGTGTTCTGCGTGGAAACGCCGTACTACGAGATTGGCTGGGGTGGCGTCCAGGTCGAGGACATGGTCGTTGTGACCCCGCAAGGACCCCGCATCCTCAATCAGACGCCGCGGACGCTCTGGGAAATCTCGTGAATTACCTGGAGGTCTATCGGCCCACCTGCCTGAGGTGCGGGCGAGAGGTCGGGTCGGCCGTGGAGTGGCCGCTGCCGTCCAGCCTATGCGAGGGCTGCGCAGAGGAGGGGGCCTCAGCCAACGTTTCGCTCGATCGGAGAGATCCCTTGCGCGTGGCTCGAGGACCAGGGGAGGGGATCTGGCGCTGGGGGGAACTGCTACCGATCGACCGCACCTGGCGTACCTCCTTGGGAGAGGGAGATACGCCGCTGATCAGGGCGGAGCGACTTGGCCCGGAACTCGGACTCAACCGCCTCTGGCTCAAGGACGAGTCGCGCAACCCGACCTGGTCTTACAAGGACCGGCTTGCCGCCGTGGCCATCAGCCGAGCCCGGGAAGTGGCATGCCATGCCGTCGTGGTGGCTTCCACGGGCAACCACGGCGCGGCGGCGGCCGAGATCGG
>JAJZIE010000065.1 GCA_021810725.1 Bacillota bacterium
GAGGCAAAGGGGCGCATCGACGCCTACGACCTCTACCTGCGCGACCCGGCCCTGCGGGATGCCCTGCGCCCCGATCTCGTGCTGCGCGTGGGTGCCATGCCCACCTCGAAGTCGCTCGGACAGTGGCTCGGATCCCTGCCCGAGGAGTCCTCGATCCTGCTGCCCGGCGAGGAGCCCTGGCAGGACCCTCTGCTCTCGACCGGCCTGCTCCTCTCCGGCTCGGCGGATCGGGAAGTCGAGGCACTGCTGGCCGAGATGGGCCCGGCCGCGCCGGACGCCACCTACCTCGAACGTTTCGCACGGCTGGACAAGGCCGCCCGCCAGTCCGCGGAGCGGTTCCTGGCGCAGCGCGAGCCGTTCGAGCCGACGGCGATCCGCACGCTCACGGACCTGCTCGGTGCGGGCGACCAGCTCTTCGTCGGCTCGAGCATGCCGGTCCGCGACCTCGACGGCTTCCTGCCCGCGGGCGGCGGCCAGCGCATCCTCGGCATGCGTGGCGCGAGCGGCATCGACGGGGTGGTGTCGGCCGCGATCGGCGCGGCGCGCCTCCACGCGGGACGCACGGCGCTCGCGATCGGAGACCTCTCGTTCCTGCACGACTTCACGGGGCTCCTGGCTGCGCCCCGTACCGGGGCGAGCCTCACGGTGCTGCTGCTGCACAACGACGGCGGAGGCATCTTCTCCTATCTGCCCCAGCACGGCACGCAGAACTTCGAGGAATTCTTCGGCACACCGCACGGCGTGGAGTTCGCAGCCGGCGTCGCCATGCTGGGCGGGCGCCACCGCCAGGCGGCGTCGCGGGACGCCCTGCGCCAGGAACTCGACGCAGCGCTCGCGTCCGCAGGGCTCGATGTCGTCGAGTTCCGCGCGGACCGCGAGACCAGCCGCTCGCTCCACGAGGAGGTGTTCGCCGCCGCGCAGACGGCTGCGTGGGCGGCCTTCCACGATGCCTGACGTCTTGCGCGCCGGCGCCGCGGTGCACTATGAGGTGCAGGGCGGCGGCAGGCCGCTCGTCGCCCTGCACGGCTTCACAGGCAGCGGGCGCGACTTCCTCCCCCTGGCCTCGGCGCTGCGCCGGCAGGCCATGACCGTCACCCCGGATCTCATGGGCCACGGGGCGTCGGACGCGCCCGCAGAGCCTGGGCGCTACAGCCTCGAGCAGTCGGCCAGGGACGTGCTCGCCGTCGCCGACGATCTCGGCCTCGAGAGCTTCGATCTCCTGGGCTACTCGATGGGCGGGCGGGTTGCCTTGCGCACCGTCCTTTTGGCACCGGGGCGGATCCGCCGCCTGGTGCTCGAGAGCACGTCGCCTGGGATCGAGGATCCCCTGGAGCGCGAGCGGCGGCGGGAAAGCGATCTCGCCCTCGCCGAGTCGATCGAGCGCGACGGCCTCGAGCTGTTCGTCGATCGCTGGCTCGGGCAGGATCTCTTCCGCACGCTGCGCCTGTTGCCGCCCAGGCGGTTCGAGGCCCTGCGCCTGGCCAAGCTCGGCCAGAGGCCCGGAGGCCTCGCCGGCAGCCTGCGCGGCGCGGGCGCCGGTGTCGACGAGGATGTGTGGCCAAGGCTGCCCGAGATCCGCCAGCGGGCCCTGCTGATCGGCGGGATGGAGGACAGGAAGTACGACGCCATCCTCTCGCGGATGGCCGAGCACTTGCCCGACGCCCGCTTCATCCGGGTGCCGCGGGTCGGCCACACGGTGCACCTCGAGCGGCCGAGGCTGTTCGCGGATCGCGTCGCCGAGTTCCTCCGCCAGACCTGAGGCGGAGTCGCGAAAGTCCCCGTCCGCCGCGGTCACCGCGGCGGGACAGAAGAAAGGAGTTGGCCGCCAGGAGGAGGGGCCCGCATCGCGGCCTCCAGCGGCAGGCGCTTATGGAGTGGGAGCAGCTGGGAACCTACGAGGACATCATCTTCGAGCGTGCCGAGGGCATCGCGCGCATCACGATCAACCGGCCGGAGGTGCGCAACGCCTTTCGGCCCAAGACGCTGTTCGAGCTCGAGGACGCCTTCCGCCGCGCCCGCGAGGACCAGTCTGTCGGGGTGGTCCTGCTCACCGGCAAGGGCGACCTCGCCTTCTGCTCGGGCGGTGACCAGCGCATCCGCGGCAAGGCCGGCTACGTGGGCGACGACGGTGTGCCGCGTCTGAACGTGCTGGACCTGCAGCGCCAGATCCGCACCCTGCCGAAGCCCGTCATCGCCGTCGTGGCCGGCTACGCGATCGGCGGCGGCCACGTCCTCCACCTCGTCTGCGACCTGACGATCGCCGCCGACAACGCGGTGTTCGGCCAGACCGGCCCGAAGGTCGGCAGCTTCGACGCCGGCTACGGCGCGACGCTCCTGGCCCGCATCGTCGGGCACAAGAAGGCGCGCGAGATCTGGTATCTCTGCCGCCAGTACTCGGCGCAGGAAGCCCTCGAGATGGGCCTCGTGAACACGGTGGTGCCGCTCGCGGAACTCGAGGCCGAGTCGATCCGCTGGGCCAAGGAGATCCTCGAGAAGAGCCCGCTCGCGCTGCGCTTCCTCAAGGCGGCGTTCAACGCCGACACGGACGGCCTCGCCGGCCTGCAGCAGCTCGCGGGCGACGCCACGATGCTCTACTACATGACCGAGGAAGGTCAGGAAGGCAAGGAAGCGTTCCTGCAGAAGCGCAAGCCGGACTTCGGCCGGTTCCCCCGCCTGCCCTGAGATGGCGCAGGCACTCGAAGAGTCCTCGATCCTGCCCGACTTTCTGCATCGGCGCGCGGAGCGGTCGCCTGAGGCCCTCGCTCTGCGCGCCGAGGGGCGGAACGTCACCTACCGGCAGCTGGACGAACTTGCGGCCAAGGCGGCCGGCGGCCTCAGGGCCGCCGGGATCGGGCCCGGCGACCGGGTGGCCGCGCTCATGCCCGGCGGCCTCGATTTTGCCGTGCTTCTCCACGCGGCCTTGCGCCTCGGCGCCGCCCTGGTTCCGCTCAACACGCGCCTGACGCCGACGGAACTGCGCACGCAACTCCGTGACGCGAGGTCGAGGCTCCTCGTCGTGGGGGCGCCGCAGAGCGAGACGGGGCAAGGCCTCGCGCGGGAGCTCGATCTCGCCCATTGGCTGCTGCCCCAGGCGCGGGACGGGCGGCATCCGTTTTACGCCACGGCGCCGGCGCAGCCGACCCCGGTCCTTGCCGACGCGGTGGCCGCCATCGTCTACACCTCCGGCACGACCGGCCCCGCCAAAGGCGCGATGCTGACCAGGCGCAACTTCTTCTACGCCGCTGTGACCTCGGCGATGGGGCTCGGAGCGTTGCCCGAAGACCGCTGGCTCCTCTGCATGCCGCTCTTCCATGTCGGCGGCCTCTCGATCCTCCTGCGCTCCGCCCTCTTCGGCGGCGCGGTGCTGGCGCAGGACGGCTTCGACGTCGAGGCCGTGCGCCACGGCCTCCACGAAGAGGGCGCCACCTGCATCTCCCTCGTGCCCGTGATGCTGGAACGCCTGATGCGGGCGGGCGTCTCGCCGCCGAAAAGTTTGCGCTTCCTGCTGCTGGGCGGTGCCGCGGCGCCCAAGGACCTGCTCGAGCGCGCCCTGGCCGCGGGCTGGCCTCTGGCGTCCACCTACGGCCTCACGGAGACCGCGTCCCAGACCGCTACCCTGTCGCCGGCGGAGGCCAAGGACCACGTCGGCTCGGCCGGTCGGCCGCTCTTCCTGACGGAGATCCGCATCGAGGGGCAGGGCCGCACTCTGCCGGCGGGCGAACCGGGCGAGATTCTCGTGCGGGGCCCGACGGTCATCCCGGGCTATCTCGACCGGCCGGACGAGACCAGCGAGAAGTTCAAGGACGGCTTCCTGCGCACCGGCGACATCGGCTACCTGGACCCCGAGGGCTACCTCTACGTGCTCGACCGGCGCAAGGACCTGATCGTGTCGGGCGGCGAGAACATCTACCCGGCGGAGGTGGAGGCGGCGCTGCGCCGCCACCCGGGGGTCCAGGACGCCGCGGTCTATGCGGTTCCCGACCAGGTCTGGGGACAGGTGCCGGCGGCCGCTGTCGTGGCGGCGGGCACCCCGCCATCGCCCGTGGATCTCGAGGCCTTCCTGCGCCAGGAACTCGCCGGCTACAAGATCCCGCGGGAGATCCGCTTCGTGTCCGAACTGCCGCGCAACGCCGGCGGCAAGCTCGTGCGCGCCGCCCTCAGGCCGGAGGTGCCACCCGAATGACAGTTGGACAGCTCTGGCGCCTGACGCGCCCCCATACCCTGAGCGCCGCGGTGGTGCCCGTCCTGGTCGGGACGGCCGCCGGAGCTCTCTCAGGCCGCGTGGATGCGCTTCTGGCGCTGGACATGCTCGTGATCTCGCTCTTGCTGCAGATCGCCACCAACATGGCCAACGAGTATTTCGACTACCGCCGCGGCGTCGACCACACGGGACTCACAGGCATCGCCGGGGTGATCGTGCAGGGCGAGACCTCGCCGAAGGCCGTGCTCACGGCGGCGGTCGCCACCTTCGCCCTGGCCTTCGTGCTTGGCTGCCTGCTCGCCTTGGCGCGCGGGCCTCTCCTCGTTCTCCTGGGACTGCTCAGCATCCTCGTCGCGCTGCTCTACAGCGCCGGGCCGCGGCCGATCGCCGCGACGCCCTACGGCGAGTTGACTGTCTTCCTGCTCATGGGCGTGCTCGAGACCCTGGTCAGCGAAGTGGCGGCGGTGGGCCACCTCTCGACGGCCGCCGTCGCCGCGTCGCTTTCCGTCGGCTTCCTCGTCGCCGCGATCTTGACGGCGAACAACCTGCGCGACCGCGAGAGCGACCAGGAACGTGGCCGGCGCACGCTGGCGATCCTGCTCGGGGAGGCGCGCGGTCTCCGGTTCCTGCGCGCGGAGGCCCTGGCCGCCGTCGTCTGGCCAGCCATCGCCGCCCTTGCCATGCTGCCCTGGCCCGCCGTCCTGACGCTCCTGCTGCTGCCCCTGGCCCTGCGGGTGGGCAGAACGGGGCCTTTGCGCCGCCTGCTGCCGGAAGTGTCGAGACTGCATCTTCTGAACGGGCTCCTGCTCTCCCTGGCGCTCGGCGCGTTCGCGCTTTTGCGCTGAAGTCGGCCGCCGGCGGTCCGCCGGCTACGCCTGGACGTCGAAGGTCCGCTCCAGCTTCCAGATCGCCAGAGTCCAGCCGATGAGGCCGATCCCCCCTGCGATGGCCAGGGAAAGCGCCGGGTTCTGGGCCGTGCGCAGCCCATAGGCGAGGCCGTCGAAGGCCTGGACCACGTGGGTCGCGGGCAGGGCGAGGGCGAGCCAGCGCAGCACCCGCGGCAGCAGGCTCGCCGGGAACATCATGCCGCTCAGCAGCACCGAGGGCAGAAACACGATCATGGAGAGCATGGTCGCGAACGCCTGGTCGCGCGCCACGACACCGATCAGCAGTCCCAGGCCGATGCTCGCGAAGAGCAGTACGGCCACCACCGCGAAGTAGAGCCCGGACGCCAGGGGCAAGGCCGCGTGGAAGGCGAGCGGCGCCAAGGCGTAGATGACCAGGGAGACGCAGAGCAGGTGGAAGAATGCGCTCACCGCCTGGACGGCGAGCACGGCGCGGCGCGGAATGCCGCTCACGCGCAGGGTGCTCAGCGTGCCCGCCTCGCGCATGCGCACGATCGGCGTCGGCACGCCCATGATGGCTCCCATCGTCACGGCGAACACGGTCATGGAGGCGGCCAGGACCGCCCGCAGCGCCGGATCGATCGAAGCGAAGACGGCGCCCATGGCAAAGAAGAAGACGAGCGGCACCAGATAGAAGTTGAGGAGCGTGCCCTTCTCGCGCACGTCCAGTCGCAGTTGCAGCCAGAGATGCGTGCCGAACGCCCTCATGCCCGCTCCGCCTCCTTCACGAGTTCGAGGAAGCGCTCCTCCAAGGTCGGGAGTTCCACGCGGAGGTCCTCCACCACGTCGTGCTCCATCTGGACGACGCGCAGAATGTCGGTCACGGCGGCGGCCGCGTCGGTGCAGGTCCATTCGCGGTAGTCGCCCTTGACGCGCATCAGCCGCGCCAGCCCGACGTCCGCCGCCGGCAGGCGGCCAAGGCGCGTACGCAGGCGGATGCGGGTTTCGCTGCTTCCCGCCGCCGAGACCGCGTCGGGCGTGCCGCAGAAGGCGATTTTGCCGCCGATCACGATGGCGATCCGGTCACAGAGCTTCTCCGCCTCCGCCATGTCGTGCGTCGCGAGCAGCACCGTCACGCCCGCGGCGCTGAGCGAGCGCACCTCGGCGTGCAGGCGGGCCCGACTCTCCACGTCGAGGCCGGCGGTGGGCTCGTCGAGGGCGATCACCTCGGGGTCGTGCACGAGAGCCAGCGCGAGTTCCACCCGGCGCCTCTCGCCGGTGGAGAGCTGCGAAAAGCGCCGCTGCAAGAGGTTCGTCAGGCCGAGGCGGTCATAGAGCTCCGGGCGCTGCGCGACGCCGTGCCAGGCACAGACGAGGCCAAGGGCCTCCCTCACCCGCAGACTGCCCGGCAGGGTGCCGGACTGCAGCTGCACACCCAGGCGGCGACGCAACCGCCCTTCCTCGGCCTGCGGGTCGCAGCCCGCCACCCGCAGGCGTCCGGCGTCGGCCCGGCGCAGCCCTTCGAGGCACTCGAGGATGGTGGTCTTGCCGGCGCCGTTCGGGCCAAGCAGGCCGAACACCTCGCCCTTCGCCACGTCGAGGTCGACGCCGCGGACCGCGAGGACAGAACCGTAGGACTTGCGCAGCCCTTCGACGGCGATTACGGGCTCAGTCATGGTCCAGTTCCCCGTCCGGGCCGAGCTGGATGCCACGGTCCCGCAAGTAGCGTTGCAAGGCCGCGCCGAGGAAGTCCCGAATCGCCTCCCTGGCGTGACCGGGCGCCTCGGGCCAGCGGTCGACGTCCATGCCCGCGCGGATCATGGAGCCGAGCAGGCTGGGATCGGGCTTGGCGAACTCCTGCACGAGCTCCCACCACTGCGCCGCGAGCTCCTGCCCTTCGGGCCCCTCCGGATCCGCACCCGCCCGGTGCAACGCCTCGAGCCGCGCAAAGCTCTCCATGGCCCGCGGCAGGAACCTCTCCGCCGCCGGCGAGTCCGCGAAGCGCTCCGCGATGCCGCGGTACTGGCGGTCGTCGAAGTAGCCGGCGACGAAGGCATAGGGCAGGCCCTGCCGGGTCAGCTCCATGATCGCGACGAGCCGCTCGAGGCTCAGTTCCTGTCCCAGGCGCAGATCCGCGATGGCGGTTTCGAGGCCGCCGATCATCCGGTTCAGGTTGGCGACCTGCCGCTCCAGCAATTCCCGCTGCCGCCCGAACACGGCCAGGAGGTCCTCGGACGACTGCCGATCCGAGACGCTCTCCGCGATCTCCTGCAGCGAAAGGCCAAACGACTTGAGAAAGAGGATCTGCTGCAGTTTCGCGACGTCGCGCGGCGTGTAGAGGCGCCGACCGCCCTCGCTGGTCGCCGCCCGCAGCAGTCCGACGCGGTCGTAGTACTGCAACGTCCGCACGCTGACGCCCGCCTGCTCGGCCAGGGCACCGATCGTCAAAGTGTTGCGGGGCATGCTGACACTTCCTTCGACCCCGTTCTACCACGTGACGTTACGTCACGAGCAAGGGGCCGGAGGCATCAGATCCAGTGCTTGGTCACCGCCGTCTCGGGGTCGCCGGTGTTCGGCGTGCCCTCCGGCTCGATCAGCAGCAGCTCGGCTTCCTCCGTGGCGATCGGCCTGTGCTCGACACCCCTCGGCACGACGTAGAGGTCCCCGGGTCCGAGTTCCACCCGGCCATCCCGCAGTTCGATCACCATGTGGCCTTTCAGGACGAAGAAGAAGTCGTCCGTGTCGGCATGCTGGTGCCAGACGAACTCGCCCTTCATCTTGACGACCAGAATGTCGTGGCCGTTGAACTGCGCCACGATCTTCGGCGCCCAATGATCCGACACGCGCCCCAGTTTCTCGAAGACGTGCACCGCATCCATGTCCATTCCTCCTCAGGCGACGCCGTAGCGCCTCCCGCGTCCGCTCCCAAGCGCGGTCACCCGGCCCTCCCCGAGCAGTGCCTGCAGCGCTGCGCGGGTCTCGTTCTCCTGGCTTCCCAGGCTCTTCGCGATCTCCTTCAGGGTCAAGGGGCCAGGCCGCAACAGACCGACGATGCGCTCCGATACCGGGCGATCCGTCGCGGCCGCCACCTCGGCCCTGCTCTCCTGGGCCGAGAGCTCGATCACCCGCAGCCGTGGCACGGCGGTTGCGGCCAGTTGCGCGAGCGACGGGTGGCAGGTGAAGAAGAGCGCCTGCCGGCCAGGTTCCGCGGCAAACCGTCCGAGCACCTCGAATAGCCTCGCCTGGCGGGCGGGGTCGAAGTTGACCGCGATGTCGTCGAGCACGAGCGGCAGCGCCGCGACGCGCTCACCGTAGGAAGCCGCGAGTCCCAGCCTGAGGGCGAGATACATCTGTTCCTGGGTGCCGCGGCTGAGTTCGTGCGGCTCCTTCACGGCGCCAGACGTCTCCACCGCGAGCAGTCCCTGGCCATCGCTGCGCTGGCGCACCTCGACGTAGCGCTCGGCTGTGATGCCGAGCAGGGCCTGCGACGCGATCCGCAGCACCTCGGGCTGGCGGCTGCGCACATAGGTCTCGAGGGTGCGCTCGAGGAGCCGGCCAGCCAGGGCCTGGGCCCGCCACGCCTCGGCGGCGCGCCGGAGTTCCTCCTCGAGTTCGAGGCAGCGCGCCGAGAGCGCCGGAACGTCCGAAGACTCGGCGATCTCGCTTCTCAGGCGCAGGAGGTCCTGGCTCTGTCGGAGCGCGAGGTCGCGCTGTTGGGCGAGGTCCTCGAGCCGCTCGGCGATCCGGCTACGCTCCGTCTGCCAGAGCTCTGGGCTGCCCTCTGCCAGTTCCTCGACGAAGGCGTCCGCCGACGCCCCGACCTGGTCGTGGAAGGCGGCCACCGCGATATCGCGCTCGTGCAGCTTCTGCTCGTAGGACCCGCTTGCGTCGCGCCACCGCTCGAACGCCCGGACGTCCTCGAGGCCCGCCTCGCCAAGGCTCTCGGCGAGGGCGTCCGCCGCCGCGGCCTGCGCATGCGCCAGGCGTTCCCGCTGCTCCAAGGCCACGCGGTGCTGCTCCTCAAGCAGCCTGAGTGCGGTCTCGCCGCGCCGGGCAGCCTGCAGGGGCACCTCGAGAGCGGCGATCACCTCGGGCACAGCCTCCCGGGCATCGGGCACCGCCTGGCCCAATCGCGGGAGGATCTCGGCGGCCTGCCGCTGCCACCCCTCGATCGCGCGCTCCACGTCCGCCCGCTGCGCCTCCAGGGTTGCGAGGTCCCGTTGCGCCGCGCCGAGAGCCTGCGCCGTGCGCAGGTGGGACGGCAGGTGTTGCGGCGGCACGTCGAGCGGCACACCTACGGACGCCTTGAAGGCCGCGAGAGCCGAGCGCCCCTCCTGCTCCGCGGTGATGGCCTGTTCGCGGCGCCTGCCGCACTCCGCAAGCAGGCGGCCGGCGGCCTGCCGCTGCTCCTCCGCGGCGCGCAGACGCTCCCGCGCCGCGCCCGCGGCCGTGACGCGTCCGTATTGCGCGTGCAGGTCCGAGAGCTCCTTGACGGCGGCGGAGAGGTGAAGCGGCTGCCCGAGGCCCATGGCCTCCTGGGAATCGCGCACCTCCGCCGCGAGACGCCTGAGGTCCCGGCCGGGGCGTCCGAACAGGAGGACGGCAAAGGCGATCAGGCCGATCGGCGCCAGGGCCGCGAAGGGCCACTGGCCGTAGGCGATGGCGATGAGCCCGACCGCGACGAACGCGATGGCGATAAGATTCGGCGCAAGCAGTTGTCCGCGTCGCCGCGCAAGGTTCTCGATAGCTTCCTTATGGCGGGTCAGGAGGGCATCCCGCGCGTGGTAGGCCTCGGCGTCCGGCACTCCCTCGTACTGCCCCGCCTGCTCCGCCGCGGCCTGGGTTTCGCTCTCCGCCTGCGCATGGCTCCCGCGCGCGGCCTCTTCCTCATCCTCGCGCCGGGCGCGAGTCTGGCCAAGATCACGCAGCCGTTCCACGAGCTCTTCGGCGGCCCGCACCTGGGCCTGCTCCACCGGCGGCAGGTCGGCCGTCGGGGGGACGCCGAGCTCCCCGGCCAGCTGCGCGATCTGGCCCCTCCGCTCCGCGATGTCCCGGCCGAGGCGCTCGCTCCGGGCCAGGCGATCCCGCTGGAGCGCGAGCTCGTGCAGCGCAGCCTGCAGGGGATCCGCCACCTCCAGGATGCGCCGGTCGATGAGCCGGCCCTCCTGGGCGATCCGCTCCTCGAGATCCCGACAGGCGTCCAGCCCGGCGGCCGCGGCCTTGACACACTCCTCGAGGTGATCGCGAGCGCCTTCGATCCTTTGGACCAGTGCCTGGTCGAGACGGAGGGGCTCGCCCTCACGCGCCAGTTCCTGCTCCAGCCTCTGCAAGCGGTTCCAGGGCACATAGAGCCCCTCGAGGCGCTCGAGGTGACTGCGCCGCTGCTCCAGGCGCCGCGCCTCTTCGCCCTGGTCCAGCACCTTGGCCTCGGCGTCGGCCAGTTGCGCCTCGATCTGGCCGAAGCGTCCGGCCAGGGCCATGGCCGCGGCGAGTTCCCGTCTCGCGGCGACCAGGGCATCGCTGAGCTTGTTGATCTGGCCTTCCTTGGATCGCGGGCGAAGGTAGGCCTCGAGTCCCTTGCGCAGCTGCGCGAGCACGCCCGCGGCGCTGCGGCCGGCGCCCGTGATCCCCGCGGAGTACAGGCGGTCGCGCACCTCTTCGCGATCGAGCGGCGCAAGGTCCGTCAGCTCGTAAAGGCTGAACGCGAAGACGCTGCGGAACATGTCCGCATCGAGGCCGCCGAGCCGGCTCCTCAGTCCCTCTTCGCCAAGCTGCCGCCCATCCGGCGCCCAAAGCCTCGCGGGCTGCCCCTGGAAGCGCTCGAGCGTCCAGAGCCCCTCGGCGTCCTCGAACGTGAGCCGTCCCCCGTGGCGCCCGCCCTGGAGCGGCGGATACTTCTGCTGCTCCCCGCGCGGAAAGCCGAACAGCATGAAGCGCAGAAAGCCGAGCAGCGTGGACTTGCCCGCCTCGTTCGGGCCCACCACCAGCGTCAGGCCCTCGGGGACGTCCGAAAGCGCCGTGCCGCGGAAGACACCGAAGCCCTCGATCTCCCAGCCGCGCAGGATCACCGCCCGTCACCTCCCGTGAGGAGCCTGAGGCAGATCTCCTCGGCCTCGGACAGGAGTCCAGCGGGGGACGTGTCCATCCGCAGCGCATCGCGCACAGGAAAGCGCGAGAGTTCCAGCTCGAGTTCGGAGAGAAGACCCCCGAGCTCCTCGGGGGACGCCCTCAGGCGGTCCGCCTCCGCCAGCACCTCCGCCGCGAGATCGCCGCTGGCGCGGATC
>JAJZIE010000002.1 GCA_021810725.1 Bacillota bacterium
CGCGCAGCTCTGCAAGGAGGTCGCCTCCAAGACCAACGACGTCGCGGGTGACGGCACGACCACCGCGACGGTGCTGGCTCAGGCCATGGTGCTGGAGGGCCTCAAGAACGTGGCGGCCGGCGCCAACCCGATTTTCCTGAAGCGCGGCATCGACCTCGCGGTCGAGAAGGCGGTCGAGGAGCTGAAGAAGCTCTCCACGCCGATCGAGGGCAAGGACGACATCGCGCACGTCGCCGCGATCTCCGGCAACGATGAGGAGATCGGCAGCCTGATCGCCGAGGCCATGGAGCGCGTCGGCAAGGACGGCGTCATCACGGTCGAGGAGTCGAAGGGCACCGCCACGACCGTCGACATCGTCGAGGGCATGGAGTTCGACCGCGGCTACGTGTCCGGCTACTTCGTCACGAACCCCGACTCGATGGAAGTCGAGCTCGAGAACCCGTACATCCTCTTGCACGAGAAGAAGATCTCCTCGGTGCAGGACCTTCTGCCGCTGCTCGAGCGCATCGCCCGCGTCGGCCGTCCGCTGCTGATTGTGGCCGAGGACGTGGAGGGCGAGGCTCTCGCGACGCTCGTCGTCAACAAGCTGCGCGGCACGTTCAACGCGGCCGCCGTCAAGGCGCCGGGCTTCGGCGACCGCCGCAAGGCCATGATGGAGGACATCGCGGTCCTGACGGGCGGCACCTTCATCTCTGAGGACCTCGGCATCAAGCTCGAGAACGTCGAGCTGTCCATGCTGGGCGAGGCCAACCGCGTCAAGATCGGCAAGGAGAAGACCACGATCGTCGAGGGCAAGGGCGAGAAGAAGGCCATCGAGGGTCGCGTCGCGCAAATCAAGCACCAGATCGAGGAGACCGAGTCCGACTACGACCGCGAGAAGCTGCAGGAGCGCCTTGCCAAGCTCGCTGGCGGCGTCGCTGTGATCAAGGTCGGTGCGGCCACCGAGACCGAGCTCAAGGAGAAGAAGCACCGCATCGAGGACGCCCTTGCGGCGACCCGCGCTGCGGTGGAGGAGGGCATCGTCGCCGGCGGCGGCGCGACGCTCATCAACATCATCCCGTCCCTCGAAGGCGTCCAGGCGGAGGGCGACGTGAAGGTCGGCGTCAACATCGTGCGCCGCGCGCTCGAGGAGCCGCTTCGCCAGATCTCCTTCAACGCCGGTCTCGAGGGCTCCGTGGTGGTGGAGCGCATCCGCTCCTCGAAGCCTGGCTTCGGCCTCAACGCCATGACGGGCGAGTATGTCGAACTGGCCAAGGCCGGCATCGTGGACCCGGTCAAGGTCACCCGTTCGGCGCTGCAGAACGCGGCGTCGGTGGCCTCGATGGTCCTGACGACCGAGGCCCTGATCGTGGAGATCCCCGAGAAGAAGAAGGCGGCCGCTGGCGCCCCCGGCTACCCGGGCGGCGGCGACATGGACTTCTAGACCTCGAGAGGTCTGGCCGAGCCCCCGCATTGCGGGGGCTCGGTTGTTTGCTGGCGCCCCTTTGTGATCGGTATGATGGGGGACGAAACTGGGACGAGGAAGGTATGTCCGTGTCCTCTCCGCGAGGGTTCACGATAGAGGAAGCCATGGATCGCTTTACGGCGGGGCTCGAACCGGTTGCATCGGAAGAAGTGGCGTTGTCGGAAGCACTTGGCCGCGTATTGGCCGAACCTGTGCTGGCAGGACGCCTGGTGCCGGACACCCCGCGGTCGGCCGTCGACGGCTGGGCCGTGCGGGCGGGCGATACGGAGTCCGCGGCGCCAGACAGGCCGGTACGGCTGCGCATTGTGGGATCGGCTCTCGCAGGGCATCCGTCCGGCGACGTCTTGGCGCCGGGCGAAGCGGTGCGCATCACCACGGGCGGTGTGGTGCCGGAAGGCGCGGACGCCTCTGAGTTCCAGGAGGTGTGCCGGGTAGAGGATGGCTTCGTGCTCCTGTCCCGGCCGGTCAGGCTTGGCGCCAACGTCCGCCAGGCAGGCGAGGACATGGCGCCCGGGCAGGAGCTCGTGAGCGGAGGCCTTCGCCTCCGGCCCGAAAGCCTAGGCCTTCTCGCAACCTTGGCGCAGCAGAGCGTCCGCGTGCGGCGCCGGCTGAGGGTGCGCTTCGTCTCGACTGGAGACGAGATCTACCGGCTTGGCGAGCCTCTGCCCCCGGGTGGGACCTACGACTCCAACAGCCTGCAGATTGGAGCTCACCTGAGCGCTCTCGGCGCCATCGTCGAGCTGCGCGGACCGGTCGAGGACTCGGCCGAGGCTATCGCCGATGCGTGCCGCGGTGATGACTACGACATGCTCATCACCTCGGGTGGGGTGTCGGTGGGGCCGGCGGACCGGATCGGCGAGGTCGGTCGCATGCTCGGGGCTTCGGTCTCATTCCACTGGGCCCGCATGCGGCCGGGGGCACCCACCATGGGTCTGCGGCTCCACGGTCATCCATGGCTCGGGCTCAGCGGAAACCCACTCTCGGCGCAGGTTGGGTTCGACCTGTTCGGCCGCGCGGCGATTGCCCGCCTGCTTGGGGCAAGGCCCAGCATCCAGCGCGCCGAGGCGCACCTGATGGAGGAGTTCCGTGGCAAGGCTCCCGACGCCCCGAGACTCCTGCGCGCAAGTCTTGCCCTCGTGGGTGGCGCGATCGAAGCCCGCGTCCACGCCTACCAATCGTCGGGCGGCGTGCGCGCCATGGCGCAGACGAACGGCTACGTCGTCCAGCCGGAAGGCGTTTCCGTGCTGCCTGCCGGCCGTCAGGTGACGGCGCTCGTCCTTCTGCCGTGAACGGCGCAGGCGCTTGGAGGTCAAGCCGTTGAACGATCGACCCATGCCGCTCGGGGAACATCTGCGCGAGTTGCGCAACCGGCTGATCGTCTACCTGCTCTTTCTCATACCGGTGGGCGTCTACGCCTTCATCAAGGCGCGGCTGATCGTGCGCTTCCTTCTCCTGCCCACGCACGGGGCGGTGCACAGCCTGATCGTGCTGAGCCCCACCGAGGGTCTCTATACGTTCATCGAACTGGCCCTGGTCGCGGCCTTTGTGGTGACGTCACCGATTCTCATCTATGAGATCGCCGCATTCGTCCGGCCGGCGCTCGAACCCTCGGAGCGACACCTCGTGATCGTGTATGCGCCGATCGTGCTTCTGCTCTTCGTGGTCGGGCTGGCTTTCGGCTACTTCGTCTTTCTCCCCGTGGTGCTGCATTTCGTCCTCCAGTTCGCGACGGCGCCGTTCCAGGCGTTCATCAGCCTCGGCAAGTACATCGGCTTCATCGTCAATCTGACGCTGCCGTTCGGACTCATCTTCGAACTGCCCGTCGTGGTCTACGGCCTGACCCGGGTGGGTATCCTCACCCCGGCCTTCCTGCGCAAGCAGCGGCGGATCGCGATTCTCGTCATCTTCGTGGTCGCCGCGGCCGTGACGCCGCCGGACGCCTTCTCGATGATGGTCATGGTCGTGCCGATGCTTGTACTCTATGAGGTGTCGATCCTGGTGTCCGAACTCGCCGCCCGCAGACACCCACCCATGGTATAATGCTCGCGGGAACAGACGGCCTGCTGGTGCAGCCCCTGGACTTCAAATCCAGCCGGCGGGCTTTACGGTCCGCGGTGGGTTCGATTCCCACCTGCTCCCGCCAATTTTCACCGTGGAACGCGGGCGGCATCTGCTGCCCGCACCTTCGTGTCTGCGTGCTGTAGGGAGGACCCTGAGGGGATGGAGGAGCCCGTGCGTCATTCGGCGTGGCGGCTGCTAAGACAATACTTCCTGACCGGCCTCGTGGCGCTTCTGCCGCTCGTCGTCACCCTTTATATAGGGTACAGAATCTTCACTATGTTCGACGCCCTTGGTCGCATGCTGGGCGTCACCATTCCTGGGTTCGGCCTTCTGGTCACGCTTGTCCTGATCACGCTCTTCGGGCTGCTTGTGTCGAACTTCCTCGGCCAGCAGTTCGTCACCCTCTATGAGTGGATCTTCGCGAGGGTGCCAGTGCTGCGCACCGTCTACGACGCGGTGAAGCAGCTCGTCAACACCTTTTCGGACCACAACAGCGGAACGTTCCAGAGCGTTGTGCTCGTCCCGTACGGCGGTGGTAGTGGCCGGTCGTTCGGATTCGTCACGCGCAACCCGACCGAGGACGGCAAGGTTGCCGTGTTCGTGCCGTTTTCCCCGCCGACCGGGGGCCTTCTGGTGATCTATGCCCCCGAGGACGTCGAGCAGGTGGACTACTCTGTGGAGGAGGCCATGAAGATCGTCCTCTCCGGCGGAACCTTGCTGCCGGGGGGCAATGGCAACGGCGCCGGCACCGGCCAGCTGATGGAGCTCGAGAGCAAGGAGCGTGGGCTTGAGTGATCACGAGAGAGCAGGTCATGGAGCGGCTCGCAACGGTGATGGATCCGGAGATCCATAAGCCGATCACGGAACTCGGTATGGTCAGTGCGGTCGAGGTCGAGGGCGCCGATGTACGTTGCGTCATCAAGCTGACGGTCGCCGGGTGTCCCCTCAGCACGCGCATCGAGGATGACGTGCAGCGCGCGGTGAAGGCCATTCCCGGCGTCGGTCAGGTGGCGGTGCAGCTCGACGTGATGACGCCGCAGGAGCGCGAGGACCTCGCGAACCGTTTGCGTCCACGCCACGTTTCGACCATCACCAAGAAGGATTCCAGCGTCCGCGTCCTGATCTGCGGTTCGGGCAAGGGCGGTGTCGGCAAGTCGACCGTGACGGTGAACGTGGCCGCCGCGCTGCAGAGCATGGGCAAGGCGGTCGGGGTCCTCGACGCGGACGTCTACGGCTTCTCCGTCTCGCGCATGCTCGCGGCGAGGCAGCAACCCGTGGTGCTTGGCGATGGCGTGATCGTACCGATCGACGTGCATGACGTGCGCGTGATCTCCATGGGCATGCTGGTCGACGAGAACACCCCCGTGATGTGGCGGGGACCGATGCTGCACAAGCTGGTGGACCAATTCCTGAACGAGGTTGCCTGGGGCGACCTCGACTACCTCGTCATCGACGCCCCCCCGGGCACCGGCGACGTCGCCATCTCGCTCTCACAGGAGCTGCCGCGCGCCAAGGTCCTTCTGGTCACGACGCCGCAGGAGGCGGCCGCTCGTGTCGCAGGGCGCGTCGCCCAGATGGCCGGCAAGGTCGGCCAGGACGTCATCGGCATCGTCGAGAACATGGCGTACTTCCGTTGCCCGGATTGTGGGCAAGCCCACGAGATCTTCGGCAAGGGCGGGGCGCAGCGGCTCGCGCGCGAGCTGCACGTGCCGCTCCTCGGTCATGTGCCGATCGACCCGGCCCTGCCGAGCGGCGGCGACATGGGCGAGCCCATCGTCTGGAGCCAGCCCGACGCCGAGGCCGCACGGGTGTTCATGGAGGTTGCGAAGGCGGTGGACCAGTCCGCCTGGTAGATCGCAGGGGTCGACAGGGGCCGGGCGCAAGCCCGGCCCCTGTCGTTCTGGTTCATGCGACCAACCTTGGTTGGGCAGACTGCTGTAAAATGCATGCTAACCTTGGACCTCGGGGGACTCTGGGCAGGGACGGATGGACTACGGCAGCCGGACCATCCGGACCAACTAGTGTCCGACGGTTTGACGCGTACTAGGCCACCAGATAGAATTGGTTGCGTATTTTGGCCTAGTCCTCATGGATCGCTAATTGGGGGGAACCGAGGCATGCGATGCCGGATCTGCGGGCACGAGACAGGCAACGACACAGATCTCTGCCAAGATTGCGTCGAACGCGCCTCCGATCGCAAGGAGTTGAGCCGCCGGCGCTTCCTCGGTTGGGGTGCGGTCACGGTGGGGGGGCTCGTGGGGATCGGCTACCTGGGCGCAGCCCTGCGCCTGCTGTATCCGTCCTCCAGCGGTTCCGCCAAGCTGCAGGACATTGGACCTGTCAGCAATTTTCCGGTCGGGAACTATGTTTTGACCTCATACACCGGCGACGGCTATGACGATGGTGTCTATGTGATGAATCAGGGTGGCGGCACGTTCATCGCCCTCGACTTCCACTGCACGCATCTGCAGTGCCCCGTCCAGTGGTTCCAGTCCCTCGAGAAGTTCATGTGCCCCTGCCATGGTTCGCAGTACAACAAGCTGGGCGAGCACATCGCCGGCCCTGCCCCGCGCGGCCTTTTCCATCATGAGATCGCGGTCCAGAACGGTCGCGTGATGCTTGGAGGTCAGATCTCGTGAGTGCGGAGAAGAAGCCCCGGCAGACCGTCCTCGACTGGCTCGACGAGCGCGTAGGCATCAAGCCGCAGCTCAACGAACTCCTCTACCACCGCGTTCCCCGCTCGGTGAACCCGCTCGACTTCCTCGGGCTCGCCACGCTCTTCGTATTCATCAACCAGGCTGTCACCGGAACGCTCCTGGCCATGTTCTACCAGGCGTCGTCGAAGACGGCCTACCAGAGCATCCAGTACATCATGACGAAGGTACCGCTCGGCTGGGTCATCCGCGACCTGCACTACTGGGGCGCGAACGCCATGGTCGTTCTGGTCGCGGCGCACATGCTGCGCGGGTTCTATGTGGGAGCGTACAAGAAGCCACGCGAGATCACCTGGATCACCGGCGTGGTCCTGCTCTTCATCACGATCCTCTTCGCGTTCACGGGCTACCTGCTCCCCTGGGACCAGCAGTCCTACTGGGCGACGATGGTCGGCACGTGGATGCCCTTCTACACCCCGTTCCTCGGCATCTACATCGCCTATCTGGCCCGCGGCGGCGCCTATATTTCCGGGCTGACGCTGACGCGCTTCTACGCGGTGCACATGCTGGTGCTTCCGGCGCTGCTGCTCATCTTCTTCGGCATCCACTTCGCGATGGTGCTGAAGAACCAGATGCTCATCGTGGAAGAGGCAGAGGCCAAGCCGAAGGGCACCAAGGGTCTCGTCACCTTCTACCCCTACACGGTGTTCCAGATGACGATGCTGGTCGTCGTCGTCGCGGCGATCCTCCTCTTCCTGGCGCTCTCGTTCCACGCGCCGCTCCTGGCACCCGCCGATCCGCTCAACAAAGCGCACTACACGCCCGTACCACTCTGGTTCTTCTATTCGATCTACCAGCTGCTCAAATACATTCCGCCCGCGCTGGACCCACTGGGCATCATCGGTCTGCCGCTCGTCGCGGTGATCGTACTGGTGGGGCTGCCGTTCTTCGACAAGAACCCCCGGCGCGAGCCACGCCGTCGTCCCTTCGCGATGAGCGCCGCCGGCGTGATCGTCGTGGCGGTTCTGGGTCTGACCTACCTGGGCGCCGAACAGCAGGGCGTGAGCACCTCCGGCGGTGGTACGACCGCCACGACCGTGGTCGCGAAGCCGACGTTCAGCGCAGACATCGAGCCGATCTTCCAGCAGCATTGCGCGGTCTGCCACGGACCGACCACGAAATCCGGTGGTTTGGACTTGACGTCGTACGCCAGCATTGCAAGCATGAAGGTGGCGACGCCGACGAACTACAAGCAGGCATTGCTGTGGCAGAAGATCGAGGGCGTGGCCCAGCCGCGGATGCCGCTCGGCGGACCGTACCTGTCGAAGTCGACAATCCAGACGATCGCCAACTGGATTGCGGAAGGGGCTCCTGACAACTGATGCACCCTGCGCCGGACGAACCTGAAGAGCACTCCTGCCATGAGGGGCACGTCCACAGCGGTGTCGAACGTCGCGACAAACTGGATCTCCAGCAGCGCCTGAACCGGATCGAGGGCCAGGTGCGCGGCATCCGCCGCATGATCGACGAAGACCGCTACTGCCCTGAAGTGCTGACGCAGATCGCGGCCGTGCGGGCCGCGCTGGATCGGGTCGGTCTGATGCTGCTCGAGGACCATACGCGCGGCTGCATCGTCGATGCGGTGCGCGATGGCCATCCGGATGAGGCCATGACGGAGCTCATGGGGGTCCTGCGCAAGTTCCTGCCGTGAGTGATCGGGCCTGCGCCGCATGCGGCGCAGGCCCTTGGGAATCCTAGGACGCACGCGCAAAAGGGGGAGGAGTCGATGCGGCGCAAGACGCGCCTTTGGATCGCGGCCGGAGTCGTCGTCGCAGCGTTGGCCTTCCTCATGGTCAACGGACTCCGACACTTTACGGAGTATTACCTCACCGTGCCCCAGCTGACGGCTCAGCGTGCCGCGCTTGGGGCATCCGAGGTGCGCGTGGCGGGAACGGTCATGGGCAAGACGGTTGTCTACGACCCGCAGCGCAACTATCTCAGCTTCCTTATGAAAGGCGGTGGCCAGACCGTACGGGTCGTGTACCGGGGGGTTGAGCCCGACACCTTCGGCTCACCCGACGTGCAGGCAATCGCGGACGGGCGACTGCAGGCCGATGGCACCTTCCTCGCGCAGAACCTGCTGATGAAGTGCCCGTCGCATTACCAGCCCGCCACGCCCGTGCAGGCGGGCGGCAAGCATGCCAAGCAGGGTTAGGCTAGGACTGGCGGCGGCAAGTCTCGGGATCGTGCTATGCGCCGCGCTCCCGGCGGCCGCGGCGACGACTCCGTCTACGCCGTTTGCCATGGCTGTGCTGGACCGCGCCGGCGCTTCCGCCATCTCGGTCACCGAAACGGTTTCGCAGCCGGGCCGCGGGCAGTTTGCGATCTGGCCAGGCGCATACGACGTGAGTGTGCCGGCTGGCCTTGCGGCGCTGGCGCAGGGGCGCTTCACGGTGCCCGCAGGCGTCGGCTCGGCGCAGGTCAAGTTCCTCGTCCGCATGCCGAAGAGCGGCCTTACGGTGCGCTGGCCGTTTCCGAGCCGTGTGGGGATGCTCTGGATCCTTGTCGGCAAGGGGCTCAGCCTGCCGGTGATCCTCAACCAGAAGTTCTCCCCGGCGCCGTCGACCGTCTGGGACGGCAACGACTACGCCGTCTACAGCGCCAAGGGTGTCGGCAACGACCTTACACTGAACCTCCAGTACCAGCAGCCGACCGTGAATCCCTGGCAGCGGGTGCTACCCTGGCTCTGGCTGGTGCCTGTCGCACTGGTGGCGTACCTCGTTTTGCGGCGACTGCGCTGGCGCGCCCATGCTTGAAGCTCGAGACCTCCGACTGCAGCTCGGCGACCGCCGCGTGCTGCGCGGGGTGTCTTTTGCTTTAATGCCGGGACACTGCCTCGCGCTCTTTGGTGCGAACGGTGCCGGCAAGACCTCGCTTCTGAGCCTCGTCGCGCTCCAACGCGTGCCGACGGCGGGCAGCCTGAGGCTCTTTGGAGGAGAGGCGGCGGTGGACGACCTTGCTCTGCGGCGACGCCTGGGCTACCTTGGGCACGAACCCGGTGTATTCCTGGGCCTCACAGGGTACGAGAACCTGCTGCTGTACGCGCGCCTCTACGGGCTGACGGACGCCAAGGAGCGCGCGCTTGGGGAGTTGCGCAGAGTGGGGCTCGCACCATTCCGGCATACGCTTGTCCGCAGCTACTCCGCAGGTATGCGCCAGCGGCTCGGGCTCGCCAGGACGCTGATGCATCGGCCGGAGCTGCTGCTGCTCGATGAGCCGCATCAGAGTCTCGACCGCCGCGGCCAGGACCTCCTGGACCGCCTTGTGGCGGAGCACTGCGGCGAGGGGGGAGCGGCGCTGCTGGCGACCCACGAGACGGAGCGCGCGCTCGGCCTGGCCACCGACGTCATGGTGCTCAGCCGGGGAAGGATCGCGTATCTGGCCCCGGCGGCCGAGACGACGCGCGCCACGTTCGAGAAGGTCCTCTCAGAAGCGCTCGGAGGCGGAGAACTTTGCTGAAGGCGGCCGTCTGGCTGTTCTGGAAGGACCTCAGCCTTGAACTGCGCGGACGGGAGCTTCTGCTGCCAGCCGCCGTATTCGGCCTGATCATCGCGATGCTCTACGGCTTCGCGTTCGACGGCGGCCAGCAGGCGCTGCGCCCGATGTTTCCCGGGCTGCTCTGGCTTGGGATCTTCTTTTCGAGTTTCCTCGCGGTGGGGCGGGCGTTCGGCGTGGAGGCCGAGGCCGGGCAGCAGCTCCTGATGGCCCCGATCGACCGCGGCGCCATCTTCCTCGCGAAGCTTGCCCTCAACATTCTCCTGACGCTCGTGCTGACGGCCGTGCTCACCCCGGCCTTCGCCCTGCTGCTGGGTGCACCGCTGCCCCGGGCGACCTGGCTCTTCCTCTGGACCCTTGTGCTTGGGGTGGTCGGCTTCGCCGCCGCAGGCAGCGCGATGGGCGCGCTCACCGCGCAGACCCGCCTGCGGGAACTCCTTCTGCCGGCCCTCCTGCTGCCGTTCACCTCGCCCCTGCTGCTCGGCGCGGTGAGCGCGACGTCGGCGCTCTATGGCAAGAGCCCGGCGCAGCTCGGCAGCTGGCTTTGGCTGATGGCGGTGTTCGACGGCATCTTCATCCTGGTGCCGCTGCTGCTGTTCGAGTACCTGACGGAGGTGTAGAACTTGCGTTACCTGCGCTGGCTCGCGCTGCCGCTGTGGGTGGTGGGGCTGTACCTGGCGCTGATCTGGGTTCCCGATGTCCGCGCCCTGGGGGTTTCCTATCGTATCTTCTACATCCATCTGGGCATGGCCTGGACCGCCCTCCTGGCGATGACGGCCAACTTCGTCCTGTCGTTGCTGGTGCTGGTGCGCCGCAAGGGCAGGGAGGAGACCGACCGCTTCGCCCAGGCTTCGGCAGAGGCGGGCATTCTCATGACGACCGCCACGCTGGCGTCGGGCATGCTCTGGGCCCGTGTCGCCTGGGGCGCGTACTGGACATGGGACCCGCGGCTCACGACCACGGCGATCATGTGGTTCCTTTACATCGGCTATCTCCTGCTGCGCCAGGCCATGGACGACGATACGAAGCGCCGTGTCTACAGCGCCGTCTATGCGCTGATCGTCTTCGTGGACGTGCCGATCGTCTACCTGAGCGTCCGCTGGTGGCGGAGCATCCATCCGGTCGTCTTCACGGAATCCGGCATGAACATCACGCCTCAGATGCTCGTCGCCGTGATCGTGTTCTTCTTCGCGACCCTCGTGCTGGCTCTCGATCTCATCTACCTGCGCGCCTTCCAGGAGAAGGTGCACCAGGAACTGCAAAAGCGCAGGGCCAGGCGTCTCGGACGCCTCGGCTACTGAACGGGGGGACTTTCGGGTGGCGGTGGAGAAGCAGTTTCTCGAGTTCGTCTTCTTCGCATATTCGGCGGTGTTCATCCTGATTTTTCTGTTCGTGACCAACGTCTGGCGACGGACGCGGAGCCTCCAGCAGCAACTGGACGCCATGCGGGAAGACGAGGACGCAGAAGGGGAGTCCTGAAGGCATGAAGGGCCGGCAGATGTGGGGCATGCTCGGCATGCTGCTCCTTCTCGGCATTCTGCTCGGCGTCCAGTTCCGCGTCGACCGTGGGGTGCAGGCGGTGGGGCCCGAGAACGTCGGTGACATGGCCGTGCTGCTGCTGCGGGCCGAACAGCAGAACCATCAACTGTCCGGCGAACTGGCGACGCTCAAGGCGCAGATCCTCCGTCAGGACCAGGGGGCGGTGCGCTACAAGGACATTGTGCAGCAACTCGACCAGGCCAGGGCGGAGGCGGGGCTCACCCCCGTATCCGGCAAGGGCGTCGAAGTGACGATGTCCGAGCCGCCGGGTGGACCCGGCACCCAAGGCATCTTCGCCATCCACGACACCGACGTGCTGAGCATCCTGAACGAACTCAGGGCTGCTGGGGCCTACGCGCTTTCGATCAACGGCCAGCGGGTCGTGGCGACGACCGAGGTGCGCGAGGCAGGCACGATCTTCTCGATCAACAACACGCCGTCGGCGCCGCCTTTCACCATCGTGGCGCTCGGCAACCCGACGACCCTGCGCCAGGCCCTGCTGCTGCGCGGCGGTGTCGTCGACACCCTGCAGGCCGTCGGCATCGGCATCAAGATCAGGACGTCGCAGACGCTCACGGTTCCCGCGTACCAGGGTGCCGACCTGCCCTGAGATCTCCTGCCTCAGTACCCGGCGGTCCGATCGGGCGCCAGCCGAGGGCCAGTTGGGCCTAATGGCACCCGGCGCCGGGTACTTCGTCTTTCTTTCTCCCCTCCCGGTGGTACAATGAACGGCGGAGCGGGACCAATCGGCTGCGACCGCGTTTCTTTGGGAAGGGATGGTCGGAACATGGCAGAGACTGGCTTCAAGGCAGGCCTCGAAGATGTGGTGGCCGGGACTTCCGATATTTGTTTCATCGATGGGAAGGAAGGCCGGCTCGTATACTCCGGCTACGATATCCACGACCTCGTAAAGCACGGCAGCTTCGAGGAGACGGTGTACCTGCTCTGGCACAACCGGCTGCCGAGCAAGGCTGAACTCGAGACCCTCGAGCAGACGCTGACGAGCCAGGCGGCGGTGCCCGAGCCTGTGATCAGCATGCTCGAGGCCATGCCGAAGGGCGCCGAGCCCATGGAGATGCTGCGCACCGCCGTTTCGGCGATGTCGGTCTACGACCCCGATGACCACGACCAGAGCTACGACGCATCGGTACGCAAGGCCGAGCGGCTTGTGGCCCGCTTCCCGACCCTGGTCGCGGCCATCGGCCGGATCATGCAGGGCGAGAAGCCGATTCCGCCGCGGCAGGGCCTCAACGTCGCGCAGAACTTCCTCTACATGCTCACCGGCAAGGAAGCGGACGAGCGCAACGCGCACCTCTTCGACCTCTGCCTGATCATGCACGCCGACCACGAGCTGAACGCGTCGACGTTCTCCGCGCGCGTCACGGCGGGCACCCTGAGCGACATCTACTCGGCGGTCACGTCGGCCGTCGGCACCCTCAAGGGACCGCTGCACGGCGGCGCCAACGAGCAGGTCATGCGGATGCTGCTCGAGATCGGGGAAGTCGCGAACGCCGAGAGCTGGATCAAGGACGCCTTGGCGCAGAAGAAGAAGATCATGGGCTTCGGCCACCGCGTGTACCGCACGGAGGACCCGCGCGCCACGCACCTGCGCCAGTTCAGCGAGGAGGTCGGCAAGAAGGCCGGCGACACCCGCTGGTACGAGATGTCCCGCATCGTCGAGCGGGTCGTGCTGCAGGAGAAGGGCCTCTACCCGAACGTCGACTTCTTCTCGGCCTCGACCTACTACATGATGGGTCTGCCGATTCCGCTATTCACTCCAATCTTCGCTTTGAGCCGCATTTCCGGCTGGACGGCCCATGTTCTTGAACAGTACCGCAACAACCGCCTCATCCGCCCGCGCGCAGAGTACACTGGACCCGAGCGCCGGGAGTACACGCCGATCGCTGACCGCTAGAGCCCCGTCGCTCCCCGGTGGGGCACCCGCCCCGCCGGGGGCGTTCTTTGGAAACAGGAGGGTAGCCGTACATTGAAGAACGCCGAAGGTGAGAAGATCCGCTTCATCGATGGACGTCTCGAGGTACCTGACAACCCCGTTCTGCCCTACATCGAGGGCGACGGCACGGGCGTCGACATCTGGCCGCCTTCGCAGGCCGTGCTGGACGCCGCGGTGCGCCGCGCCTACGACGGCAAGCGCAAGATCTCGTGGCTGCAGGTGTACGCGGGCGAGGCCGCATTCGAGAAGTTCGGTTCCTGGATGCCCGATGAGACCCTGGACGCGTTCCGCGAGTACCGCGTTGGCATCAAGGGCCCCCTGACGACTCCGGTCGGAGGCGGGATCCGTTCGCTCAACGTGATGCTGCGGCGCGAACTCGACCTCTACGCGTGCGTTCGCCCCGTCCGTTACTTCGAGGGCGTCCCCTCGCCGCTCAAGCACCCGGAACGCACCAACATGGTGATCTTCCGCGAGAACACCGAGGACGTCTATTCCGGCATCGAGTGGCCCGCCGGCACCGAGGAGAACACCCGCCTCGCGGAACTCCTCAAGGAGCTCGGGCGTCCGGTGCGGGAGAACTCCGGCATCGGCATCAAGCCGATCTCGCCCTTCGGCTCCAAGCGCCTCGTGCGCAAGGCGATCCAGTACGCGATCGATCAGGGCCGCAAGAGCGTTACCCTGGTGCACAAGGGCAACATCATGAAGTACACCGAGGGCGCCTTCCGCGAGTGGGGCTACGAGGTGGCCAAAGAGGAGTTCCGCGACAAGATCATCACCTGGCAGGAGATGCAGGAGGCTGGCGGCAAGCAGCCGGAAGGCAAGATCCTGATCCAGGATGTGATCGCGGACAACATGTTCCAGCAGATCCTCCTCAGGCCGCAGCTCTACGACGTGATCGCGACCCCGAATCTCAACGGCGACTACCTCTCCGACGCTCTGGCCGCGCAGGTCGGCGGCATCGGCATCGCCCCTGGCGCCAACATGTCGGACGGCTACGCCGTGTTCGAGGCGACCCACGGCACGGCGCCCAAGTACGCCGGTCAAGACAAGGTCAACCCTGGCTCGGTCATCCTGTCGGGCGTCATGATGCTCGAGTACCTGGGATGGAACGAGGCCGCCGCCCTGGTGGTCAAGGGCATGGAAGAGACGATCAAGGCGGGCAAGGTGACCTACGACCTCACCGCCGATCGTTCCGAAGGACTCAAGTCATCCGAATTCGGTGCCGAGATCATCCGCCGGATGGAGGGCTGAAGCATGCGCGACAAGGTCACGATCATCGGCGCCGGCAACGTCGGCGCGACAACGGCTCACTGGCTCATGGCCCGCAACATCTGTGACGTCGTGCTGGTCGATGTGGTCGAGGGCATCCCGCAGGGCAAGGCGCTCGACCTCTACGAGGCCTCGCCGGTCGTCGGCGCATCCGTCAAGGTCGTCGGCGAACAGGACTACGCGGCAACCGCCGGCTCGTCCGTGGTGGTCGTGACGGCAGGCTTCGCCCGCAAGCCCGGTATGAGCCGCGACGACCTCCTCAACATGAACAACGAAGTCGTGACGCAGGTGGTCAAGAAGGCGGTCGCGGCATCTCCCGACGCCGTCTTCATCGTCGTGACGAACCCGGTCGACGTGATGACCTACGTCACCTGGAAGGCGTCCGGCCTGCCGGCCGAGCGCGTCATGGGCATGGCCGGCGTGCTCGACTCCGCCCGCTTCCGCGCGTTCCTGGCGATGGAGCTCGGCGTATCGCCGAAGGACGTCGTGGCGTTCGTCATGGGCGGCCATGGCGACCAGATGGTACCGCTCACCCGCTACTCGTCCGTCGGCGGCATCCCGGTCGAGAGCCTGATTTCGAAGGACCGCCTTGACGCCATCGTCAAGCGTACGCGCACCGGTGGCGGCGAGATCGTCAACCTGCTCAAGAGCGGCAGCGCCTACTTCGCGCCGGGTGCATCCTCCGCGGAGATGGTCGAGGCCGTGCTTGGCGACCAGAAGCGCATTCTCCCCGTCATCGCCCACCTGGACGGCCAGTACGGCGAAAAGGACGTCTACGTCGGCGTGCCCGCCATGATCGGGCGCGGCGGCGTCGAGAAGATCTACGAGATCGAATTCACGCCGGAAGAGGCAGAGGCGTTCCGCAACTCTGTGCAGGCAGTGCGCGAGCCGCTTTCGGTACTGGGGTTTTAGCAAATGAGGCTGCGTGAAGAGGCCCTCGAGTACCACCGAATCCACCATGGCAAGATCGAGGTCACGAGCCGCGTGCCGCTGCGTGACCAGCAGGATCTGTCGCTCGCCTACACGCCTGGCGTGGCCGAGCCGTGCAAGCAGATCCAGATCGAGCCGGAGTCCATCTTCGACTACACGAACCGCGGCAACCTCGTGGCCATCCTGACGGACGGCTCCGCGGTGCTCGGACTCGGCGACATCGGTCCCGGCGCCGGCCTTCCTGTCATGGAGGGCAAGGCGGTCCTCTTCAAGGCGTTCGGCGGAGTAGACGCGTTCCCGGTACTCGTCAACACGCAGGACGTCGACAAGATCGTCGAGGTCATGAAGCTCCTGGAGCCGGGCTTTGGTGGGGTCAACGTCGAGGACGTGTCGGCTCCCCGCTGCTTCGAGCTCGAGCGCCGGCTCAAGGAAGAACTCGACATCCCCGTGTTCCACGACGACCAGCATGGTACCGCGATCGTGGTGGGAGCGGCGTTCCTCAACGCCCTGCGCGTCGTGCAGAAGAAGATCGAGGACGTGCGCGTCGTCTTCAACGGCGCCGGCGCGTCCGGCATCATGGTCTCCCGGATGCTGCGCGACCTCGGCGTCAAGGACATCATCCTCTGCGACCGTCAGGGCACCATCTATCAGGGGCGGCCGGGCCTCAACCCCGAGAAGGAGGTTGTGGCCAAGGAGACGAACCCGCGTGGCGTGAAGGGCAGCCTGGCCGACGCGCTTGTCGGGGCGGACGCCTTTGTCGGTCTCTCTTCCGCAGGGGCCGTCACGATGGACATGATCCGTCCGATGAACAAGGATGGTATCGTCTTCGCCCTCGCGAACCCGGTTCCGGAGATCTGGCCGGTCCAGGCCGTCGAGGTGGGCGCGGCGGTGGTCGGCACAGGCCGCTCGGACTTCGCGAACCAGATCAACAACGTGCTCGGCTTCCCCGGCGTCTTCCGCGGCGCTCTGGACGTCCGTGCGCGCAGAATCACGGAAGGCATGAAGCAGGCGGCGGCACGGGCCATCGCCGGCCTCATCACCGACCAGGAGCTCAGGCCCGACTACGTGATCCCGGCACCGCTCGATCGGCGCGTCGCGCCGGCGGTGGCGCGGGCCGTGGCCGAGCAGGCGATCAAGGAAGGGCTCGCGCGGCGCGTGCTCGACCCGGCCGAAGTCGAGCAGCACTGCATCGAGCTGACCCGCGAGAAGGAAGGCCAAGCGTAGAAAGGACAGTGGCATGAAGCTCTACGAGTATCTCGCGAAGGGGCGCCTCAAGGCGCATGGAATCCCTGTGCCCCCGGGTGTGCTCTGTCGCACGCCGGATGAGGTCGCCAAGGCGCTCGAGGAGATCTGCCCTGCGGCCGTGAAGGCGCAGGTGCTGGTCGGAGGCCGCGGCAGGGCGGGCGGCATCAAGTTCGCCCAAGATCCCGAGGAGGGGCGCAAGGTCGCTTCCGAGATCCTCGGCATGAACCTCAAGGGCTACACTGTCGAACAGGTCTACGTCGAAGGCAAGATCGACGTCGAACGCGAGTTCTACGTCTCCGTGACCGTCGACCGCAACGCGAGGAAGCCACTCGTCATGGCTTCCTCGCACGGCGGCGTCGAGATCGAGGACGTGGAGGACAAGTATATCGTCCGCCGCCACGTGGACGAGGCCTTTGGCATGCAGGGCTACCTGGCACGGGACATCGCCGCCGAGATGGGTCTCGAGGGCGACGTCGCGAAGCAGGTCGCGGTGATCCTGCAGAAGCTCTACGAGGTCTTCCGCACGGAAGACGCCGAGCTTGTGGAGATCAATCCGCTTGTCGTCTCGGGCGGGAAGGTCATCGCGGCGGACGCCCGGCTCAACATCGACGACGCGGCCCTCTTCCGCCACAAGGATCTGCCTTCGGTTGCCGAGGGCACGGAACTGGAACTCAAGGTGAAGGAGATCGGCCTCGCCTTTGTGCAACTGGACGGCGACATCGCCGTGATGGCGAACGGTGCCGGCATGGCCATGGCCACGCTCGATGCGCTGCAGCACTTCGGCGGCAAGCCCGCGAACTTCCTCGACGCCGGTGGCGGCGCTTCGGTGGAGCCGACGGCCCAGGCGATGGGCGTGCTCGTATCGATGCAGCCGAAGGCGATCTTCGTCAACATCTTCGGCGGCATCACGCGCTGCGACGATGTGGCGAACGCGATCGTCCAGGTGAAGAATACGCAGGGCATTCCGGTGCCGCTCGTGGTACGCCTCGTAGGCACCAACGAGCAGCAGGGTGTCGAGATCTTGCGCCGCGAGGGCATCGAGGCGTTCCGAGAGATGAGCGAGGCGGCCAGGAAAGCTGTCGAACTCGCCGGGGAGGTGCGCTAGCATGGCGATCATCATCGATCAGGACACCCGGGTCGTCGTGCAGGGCATGACCGGCAACCAGGGCAGTTTCCACACGGGCCAGATGGTCAAGTACGGCACCAACGTGGTCGCGGGCACGTCGCCGACCAAGGCCGGCCAGGACCACGAGGGTATCCCGGTCTTCGCCTCGGTGCGCGAGGCGGTCCTGGAGCGCGGCGCAAACGCGTCGATCGTGTTTGTGCCGGCGGCATTCGCCAAGGACGCCGCCTTCGAGGCCATCGACGCCGGCTGCAAGGTCGTCGTGATGATCCCCGAGCACATCCCGGTGCAGGACTCGATCCTCATCGTCGAGTACGCCCGCTTCCGCGGCGCCAAGGTGGTGGGACCGAACACGTACGGTCTCATCTCCCCGGGCAAGGCGAAGATGGGCATCATGCCGAACCACATCTACGCGCCCGGCCCGGTGGGCCTCGTGGCCCGCTCGGGAACCCTCTCCTACGAGATCGCGGCGGCTCTCACCGATGCGGGCCTTGGCCAGTCCACGGCGATCGGCATGGGCGGCGACCCCGTGGTGGGACAGGTGTTCAACGATGTGCTGCACCAGTTCGAGAAGGACCCCGAGACCAAGGCCTGCGTACTGGTCGGGGAGATCGGCGGCAGTGCGGAGGAGGAGGCGGCTGAGTTCATCAAGACGATGAGCAAGCCCGTCGTTGCCTACCTCGCGGGTCGCGCGGCACCCCCCGGAAAGCGCATGGGTCACGCCGGGGCCATCATCGAACGCGGCCGCGGCACCTTGGAGAGCAAGCGCAAGGCGCTTGAGGCGGCCGGGGTCACGGTCGTCGAGATGCCGTGGGAAGTGGCGCCGGCGGTAAAGAAGCTGCTGGGCTGAGGTATATGCGATCGGCGGCCGCCTTAGGGCGGCCGCTTCCTTGTTGCTGGTTCGGCTGGAGCTACTCCTCGTGCCCGCCCGCCGGGGATTCGGCGAAGAGGTGGGTGGCGGCATAGAGACTGGGCGATCCTCCCGTGTGCAGGAACAGGACGTTTTCCTCCGGGCGGATGACGCCCTGCCTCGCGAGGTCGATCAGACCGGCCATGGCCTTGCCTGTGTAGGTCGGATCGAGCAGGATGCCTTCGCTGCGTGCAAGGAGCTTGACCGCTGCGACCATTTCCTTCGTGGGCTGGCCGTAACCCGGGCCGATATAGGCGTCGTAGCAGGTGACGGCATCTGGCCTGACCTTTGCGTCGACGCCAAGGTAGGCCGCGGTGTCCGCTGCGATCCGCTTCGCGTCGGCGAGCAGCTCTTCGTTCGGGTTCACGACGCTGATGGCGGTGACGGGCACGTCGAAATGGAGGAGTTCAAGACCGAGCAGGGTGCCGGCCAAAGTGCCGGCGCTGCCGCCCGCGACGACGATGCGATCCACGGAGAGACTCTGGTCGAAGCACTGACCCATGATCTCCGCCGCGCAGGCGGCGTAGCCGAGCGCGCCGATGGCGTTCGAGCCGCCCATCGGAATGACGTAGGGTCTGTGTCCTGCGGCAACCGCCTCCGCCTCGGCCACCCGAAGTTCAGTCGGCCAGTCGACCCCGTCGGGGACGATCTTGATCTTCCCGGCCCCCAGTAAATGGTAGAGAAAGATGTTGCCGTTCGCGTCCGCACGGTAGGCGCCGGACGACGGTTCGGACAGGACGAGCCAGCAGTTGAGGCCCTCCTTGACGGCGGCCGCCAAGGTCAGGCGGCAGTGGTTCGACTGGATGCCGCCGCAGGTGATCAGCGTGTCACAGCCTTGGGCCAGGGCGTCCGCCACGAGGAATTCCAGCTTGCGCGTCTTGTTGCCGCCGCCGGTGAGTCCAAGAAGGTCGTCGCGCTTGATGTAGACCTGCGGCCCGCCGAGCGCCTCGGAGAAACGCGGTATCCGCTCGATGGGCGTTGGACCGGCCGTGTATCGCCGTCGTGGGAACTTCGCAAGATTCATGCCGCACCTCCGCCCGTGTCGTGGCTGCGCGCCTGGACTCCCAGGCGCAGTCGCTTCCAGGCTATGTCTAGGCATCTCGGCTGACACGGCTGGAGCCCTGAGGCGACGACGTGGTCCGCGAAGGTCGGGCCATGGAACCAGAGAGCTGCAAGCTCCCAGGCAGAGGGCGACAGAAAGGGGACAGGAGGGGACTTACATACCTGAGTGGAACATCCATGGGTCGTGTGCCCCAGGCGGGCCAACGGGAGGAGAGGCCACGTGCAAGAACCTGGAGACGGAGAACGCGCGGAGCGGAAACCTTCGCTCTGGCGCAACACCAACCTCACCATCCTGGTGAGTGGCCAGTGGGTATCGCAGGTCGGCAACAACCTTTTCGAGCTTGCGGTGTACTGGTACGTGCTCGCCCAGACCCATCAGGCGGCTTCGCTCGGCTGGGTGGGAACGGCGATGGCTCTGCCGGGGGTGCTGGGCCTCATGACCGGCGTATTCGTCGACCGCATGGACCGCCGCTGGACCATGGTCGGCTCGGATGTGCTGAGGGCCGCGCTGTCCGCGCTCCTCGGTGTCTTCGCGCTCTTGCACCTTCTGCCGCTGTGGTTGTTCCTCGTGCTGGTGCTGCTGCTGATGGCGGTCGGCACCTTCTTCAACCCGGCGTCGGGGGCGCTGCTTCCGCAGATCGTTCCCGATGAACAACTTGCGGCGGCCAACGGCCTCTATTCTTCCGCGAGCAGCTCCGCGGGGCTGATCGGCATGTTCGGTGGCGGCATCGTGATGTCGCTCCTGGGCCCGATCCTGCTGTTCTTCGCCAACGCGGCTTCCTTCGTGGTATCGTTCCTGAGCCTTATGTTTCTGCGCGTCCCGCGGCGAGAACATGTCCCAGCAGCAGCCGGCGCGGGTCAGCTCTACAGCGAATGGGCCGAGGGTTTCAAGGTCTACCAGGCGATCCCGCTGCTGCGTACCCTCTTGCTGGCCGCGCTGTTCATCAACTTCGCCGGTACCGGTCTCGGAGTGCTCGCCGCGGCATGGGTGAAGGGTCCCCTGCACGGCAACGCCTTCGACTATGCGTTATTCGGAGCGGCGATCACCGTAGGCGCGATCGCGGGCGCCCTGACGGCGGCGCAGGTCATGCGCCGCTTCCCAATCGAGAAGGTGCTGCCAGCCGGTACGATCGGCATCGGCCTCGCCGTCGTGATCCTGTCACGCGTGCCTCTGCTCTGGGTTACGCTTCTTTGCATGCTTTTGGCGGGTATCGCGATGGGCCTGATGAACACCGGACTGACCACCATGATGCAACGCATCGTACCGCAGGAGAAGATGGGGCGGGTCTTTGGAACGCTTGGCGCACTGCTGACGTTGGCGAACCCGGTGGGTGCCGCCGTCGCAGGCGCCCTTGCCGTGGTCTGGTCCGTGCCGTTCATTTACCTCTTGCTTGGCGTACTGATCCTGCTTGGGTCCCTGCCACTCCTCCGTCTACGCGCAGGGACGTCCGCGCAATCGGCCGCCTAACCTCCCGCGAGGTGCGAAAGAGGCGAGGGGCCGCCGCCAGGCGGCTGCCCCTCGCCGATCTGCTCTCCGACCTCTGCCCGACTAGCGACCGTCCAGCACCTGCACGAGCCGACGCACGACGCCCAGGTTTTCGATGCGGCCGAACCGCCAGCCCCGGTCGTAGAGCGCCAAGGTCACCATCTCGCCCCGTCGGTCGAAGCGCCAGATGCGGAGTTGTGCGATGCGTCCGCCGCCCTTGTAGAGCGTGCGCTGGTTGAGTCCGTAGCTGACCCGGCCCTGGGTCAGACGGGCATGAAAGCCGTACTTGCCGAGATGTCCCGCGATGACGCCATCCTCTTCGAAACGACGACTGAGCATCTTCGTGGCCTCCCGGCTCCAGCGTTGCCCAGATGTTGGGCAGGCTAGACATGCCGCGGCCGGATGTGAAGCGCCTCTGGGGCGCAGGTGAGAACCGGTGCGGGGCAGAATGGGAGCATCCGAGGTGATCCCAGCGATGCCGGCAGAAATCCTGGCTCCACTGATCAGCCCGCGCAATGCCAAGGGACGGCTCGATCTCGACGGGCTGGCGGCGAACGTCGCAAGACTTGGGCCCGACGTGGACGGCTTCCTCGTCCTAGGCTCTTCGGGCGAGTACGTCTATCTCTCGGAGCGGGAGCGTCTGGACGCCGTCCGCACGGTGATGGAGGGCGCGGGCGACCGCATGGTATTCGTGCAGGTCGGGTCGGAGACCACCGAGTCGAGCGCGGACCTGGCGCACGAGGCGATGCGGCTCGGGGCAACCGGCCTCCTGGCAGTCACACCGCATTACTACACGCCGCAGCTCAAGGGACCCGCTCTGCAGGCCTACTATAGGACGATCGGCGCCATCGGGCCGACCTACCTCTACCACATCCCCTCCTACACGGGCATGACGCTCGACGTGCGGGAGATTCTCGAGATCGCCGCCATTCCCGGTGTCGTTGGCATGAAGGACTCGACGGGCAACCTCGCGCTGCTCACCGAGATTCTCGCGAGCTGCCCCACGGGCTTCCGCTACTATGTCGGATCGGGTGGGGCGCTCCTGGCCGCCATGGCCCACGGCGCGCGCGGGACGATCGCGGCGCTCGCAAACCTTGTGCCGGCGCAGATGCGTCGGGCCGTGTCGCTGTTCGAAGGGGGTCGGATCGCCGAGGCGGCGGAGGCGCAGCGGCCACTGGCGCGTCTGAATGCCCTCGTGACACGCCAGTACGGCATCCCGGGGCTCAAGTACGCGGCCGGACGGCTGGGATTTGCGGCGGGCGATCCCGTGCCGCCGCTCCAGCCTGTGACGTCCGCGGCCGCCGCCGCGATCGACGCGGCGATCGCCGACCTGAAGGTGCCTGCGGCGGGATGAACCGGCGCGCACTGCTGAGCCTGAGTTTCGCCCACTTCACCGCCGACTTGAACTCGGGGGCCGTGCCGGCTCTCCTGCCGCTCGCGACGACGCTCTTCTCCCTGAACTACAGCGCCGCGGCACTCGTGATTCTGGTGTCCAACCTGACCTCGTCCGTGATCCAGCCGCTGTTCGGCGTGCTGGCGGACAAGCGTCCGATGCCTTGGCTGATGCCGTTCGCGCTCGCCTTGGCAGCCATCGGCACCGCCGCCTACTCTCTCGCAGGCGGCTACGGATCGTTCGTGGCTCTGGTGGCGCTCACGGGTGTCGGGGTGGCGGCGTTCCATCCCGTCGGCGCGTCGGGGGCCTACTTTGCTGCGGGGGCGAAGCGTGCCTCCGGCATGAGCATCTTCTCGGTCGGGGGCAATATCGGGTTCGCGTTCGGCCCGCTGCTTGCCGGTCTGTCCACCCACGCCTTCGGCATGACCGGGGTGCTTTTGTTCCTGGTGCCGGGGGCCGCGGCGGTCATCGTCCTTAGATGTTTTGCTCCTCGGGAAACTCAGGTGCGACCCGCCCACGAGATGAAGACGGCCCCTGTGCCTTGGCTGCTGCTTTCGATCCTGGTGCTGGTCGTGGTGTTGCGCAGCACGGCGCAGTACGGCGTACTGACCTTCTACCCGCTCTACCTGGCGCACCTGCACCGTTTGTCGCCCAGCCTCTCGGGAGCCATCCTCTTCTTCTTCCTGATCATGGGCGCCTTCGGCACCATGGTCGGCGGCCCGCTATCCGACCGCTTCGGCCGCAGGAGCCTGATGCTCTGGAGCTGGGTCGCGACGACGCCGCTCCTCTACCTGCTGCCGCGGCTGCCCGGCGTCTGGCAGTTCGTGGACCTGGGCGTCCTGGGCTTCGCGATCGTCGCCACCTTCAGCACGACGGTCGTCCTGGCACAGGAAATGCTGCCCGGGCGCCAGGCGGTCGCCTCGTCGCTGACGATAGGCCTCGCGATCGGCCTTGGCGGCGTCGTCATGCTGTGGCTCGGTCAGCTCGCGGACGCGGCCGGTGTGCGTGAGGTCCTTGGCCTGCTCTGGATCGCCGGTGTCGCTGGCTTCCTCGGATCCCTGCTGCTGCCTCAGCAGGTGCGCATCGCCGACTAGCGGCGCAGGACACCCGCAGCGCTATGTCGTATTCGAACGGCCAACGTGGCAGGCGCCTTGACGGCGTCGCAAAGGGGGGCCCACGTTGGATGTCATGGTGATGGTCGGGACGGCCAAAGGGCTGTTCCGTTTCAGGTCCCGCGATCGCAAGGGTTGGCAGATGCAGGGGCCGGACTTTCCGCAGACGCCCTGCTACACCGCGGTCTTGGACCCGCGCAGCGGTGTCCTCCTGGCTGGCGTGAACTCCGAGTTCTACGGCCCGTCCATCCGACGGTCGCGGGATTTCGGGACGACCTGGGACGCAGGGGTCGCACCTGCGTATGGGCCGGACGACAAGGAGCAGGTGACGCGGGTCTGGGCCATCGCGCCCGCGGGCGCGGACGAGCCCAGGACGATTTACGCCGGCGTGGAGGCGAGCGGACTCTTCCGCTCGGACGACGGCGGCGACAGCTGGAGCGAGGTCCAGACTCTGCGCCGGCACCCGACGCACGAGCTCTGGGGTCCGGGGTACGGCGGCAAATGCCTGCACACGGTGCTTCCCGTGGGCCGCGACACCATCTACACAGCTTGCTCCGCCGGCGGCGCGTATCGGTCTACCGATCGCGGCGAGAGCTTCAGCCCGATCAACGCGGGCATCGAGGCGCGCTTCATGCCCGAGGGGCAACGCTTCCCCGAAGCGGGCCAGTGCGTGCACAAACTCTCGAGCTGCGCGGCCGAACCGCAGCGCATCTGGATGCAGAACCACGGTGGCGTGTACCGCACGGACGACGGCGGCGACACCTGGCACGAGGTCGGGAGGACTCTGCCGGGCGACTTCGGCTTCCCGGTGCTGGCGCACCCGAGCGATCCCGACACCGCCTACGTCATTCCTTTGCAGGCGGACGGGCAGCGCTGGGCCAAAGGTGCGCTCGGGGTATGGTCCACGGAGGACGCGGGTAGCAGCTGGCGCCCGATCACCGAGGGCCTGCCGACCGTTTCCTTCGCGAGCGTTCTGCGCGACGGCCTGGACCATGACGGACAGGACCCGCTCGGCCTCTACTTCGGCACGACTTCGGGCAGTGTCTACGCTTCCGCCGACGGAGGCCGGCGCTGGCAGGAGGTCGCGGCGCACCTGCCACGCATCCTCTCGGTGCGCGCGGCCGCCGTACCGGCGTGATTGCCCTGCATCTGCCGGACGACCTCGCCAAGGAGATCGGCATGGCGGCGAAGTCCTGGCACGTGGCTGCGCCCACCGTCGGTGACCTGTTCGACGCTGTCGAGCGTGAGGCCCCTGGGCTGATGCGCCGGATATCGGAACCGGGGGGACGGCTGCGCCAGCACCTCAACCTCTTTGTCGGAGAGAACCTGGCGGGTCGTATGAAGCCCTTCGCGATACCGCTGTGCGATGGCGACGAGGTCTGGCTCTTGCGCGCGGTCTCCGGGGGCTGAGCCGCCACCACCATCCGCGCGTACGTCTGCACCTGGATCCGCCCTCGGGCTCCTCGGCGGCTGCGCTCCCAGGGAGGAAGGCGGGCATGGAACGATCCGATGTCAGCTTGTACCGGGTGATCCTGCCCGTATCGGACATCGAGCGGGCGGCGAGCTTCTACGCGGATGTGCTGCTCGTGGCGGGCGAACGCGTCTCGTCGGGCCGGCACTACTTCGACTGTGGCGGCACCATCCTCGCCTGCTACGATCCCATCGCGGACGGCGACGAGCTTGGCGACGGGTGGCGTCACCATCCTAAGCAGTACCTCTACTTCGCGGTGGACGACCTGTCTGCGACCAGGCGGCGGGCCATCGACGCCGGCGCGCAGGACGTCACGGAGGTCGCCGAGTTCCCCTGGGGAGAGACAGCGTTCTACGCGCTCGATCCCTTCGGCAACCCTGTCTGCTTTGTGCTGGCCGCGACCGAGTTCAGGGGCGGACGGTACGTTGGATAAATGACCGCCCGGTCTACGGCCGCTGTCTTCCCTTTGCCGACTGCGCTCTTCAGTCCACTGTCGTGTAGCGCGATCGGAAGTAGACGAGGGGTTGCGCGCTTCTGGGACCGTCCAGATGCAGAACCCGCCCAAGGAACAGGGTGTGGTCCTGCGCCAAGACTTCGTCCGTCACCTCGCATTCGAGGTGGCCGATGGCGCCGTCAAGCCACGGCAGGCCACCGGGGCTGGGGTGCCACGCGATGTCTTGGAGCGCCTGCCCCGGGTTCTTGAAGCGCTGGGCGAAATGGACGGAAACGTCCTGCTGCGTCGCCGCCAGAAAGGATACGGCGAAGCGCCTCGAGCCGCTGATGATCGCGTGGGAGTCGTTCTCCCGACCGATCGAGACGAGGACGAGCGGCGGCTCGAGCGAAACCGAGAGGAAGGCGTTCGCCGTCATGCCGTGCGGGCCTTGCGGTCCCGCGCAGGTGATGACGGAAACGCCGGTGGCCCAGTTGCCCATGAGGTGATGGAACGCTTGCGGCAAAGACGTAGGCGGCGCCCAGGAGTGGCCGGGCTTCTTCCCTTCGTGAGAAAGTGGCGCGTGACCAGATGGCTGAGGGACAATGCGCCAGGTGGCCTACGCTATCCACCATATGCTATCACCATTGCCGTGTCCGTGTGGCCCGGCATGACCTGCGCGTAAACTGGCAAGACCAGAGCCCCACCGCGGTGCGCGGCGGGGCTCTGGTCTTGGGGCTTACCGCTTGGGCGGACGCCAGGCGTTCGCATCCCAGAGCGTTCCCGTGTAGGCGCTCAAGGCCACGTGGGAGAGCTTGGCCGGATTGTAGGCCGCCTCGGTGGATACGTAGAAGAGCGGCACCATCGGCAGGTCCTGGTACAGCTGCATCTGCACCTGACGGTAGTCCTGGGCGCGCAGGGACTGGTTCATCTGGCTGAGGGCGTCCTGGGTCCAGGCGTTGACGTTTGGATTCTGGTAGCCCGAGAAGTCGTCACCCTGGTGGTACGGGCTGCCGAGCTCAGAGTTCCATATCGCCGCGTCGTCCGGGTCGACGTTGTTCATCAGGCCGAACTCGCCGACCTGGTAGGTGCCCTGCGCGAACATACCGTTCGGACCGAACAGCGCCTGTGTCGAGAAATACACCGGCAGAACGCGGATTCCGGCCTGTGCCTCTTCACTGCTGACGTACTTCATGATCGCTGCGTGCAGCGGGGTGCGGGTCAGGGAAACGTCCAGAATGAGCTCCTGCCCGTTCTTCTGGAAATAGCCGTCGCTGCCGATCTGCCAGCCGTCCTGCTGCAGGACGGCGCGCGCCTGGGCGATATTCTGCTTCACTACCGGCACTTTGGGATTGAAAGCCCAGCTCCACGGCGGCTGGTCCGATGTGGCCACCTGCCAACGGTCACCCGATATGCGGGCGGCGATCTGCTGGCGGTTGAGCGCGAGGTAGAACGCGCGACGGACACCGGGATCGCTGGCGATGGGATCGCGCAGGTTGAACGTGAACTGCTCGAAGACCGCGCTCGGCACGCTCGCGACGACAAGGTGCCGTCCCCGCAGGGTGTGCACTTCGGGGGTGCTGAGGCTGAGGAGATCCGCGAGATCCACCTCATGCTGTTGCAATGCCGTGACAAGGTCCGACTGACGGCTGTAGGACGAGACCACGATCTCCTTGAAGGTCGGGCGCGGCCCGTCCTGACCCGCGTAATAGGGGTTTGGCACCAGGACCACCGTGGACGCGCCGTACTGGTGCACGGCGTATGGCCCTGTGGACAGCGGATGGCGGTTGTACGACTTGTCCGTCGCGACGGTCGCCACGCGGCCGTGCAGGGCGTGCCAGGGCAGAAGCTCCGAGAACAGGGTCTGCCACGCCGCGAACGTGCCATGCATGTGCACCACGGCTGTGAGGCGGCTCGGCGTGTCGATCGACGTGATCTGGTTGTAGCCGGCCTGGTACGCGCCGTTGCCCGGTTCCATGATGGCCTGCCAGGTGAAGCGGATGTCCTTGGCGGTCAAGGGCCGCCCGTCCGACCACCTGAGGCCGCGGCGAAGATGGTAGACGATGGTCACGTCGGCCTCCGGGCCAGGCGTACCGACGATGGTGATGCGGGGAGCAGCGGCAAGAAGGTCCGGACGCCAGACGTAATGCAGGTGCCCGCCCGCCGTGGCGGGCCTATAGCTCATCAGGCCGTCCGAGGTGGCGCCGAGGACGTCCGAGGCGGCCTGCGTGCTGGCCAGCAGAGGATCAAGGCTACCGAAGGAGCCCAGGACGCCCACCTTCAACACGGATGGCGCTGCGGGCGCCGCGGAGGCAGCCTGCACACCCCCGCCCCAGGTCAGCATGAGGCCGAGGGCGGTCGCGATGACTGCATGGCGCTGCAACGAAACACCTCCAGGTGGTGGAGTCCACACCTTCTATGACGGTTCGGGCCTGTATTCCTCAACAGCGACCGCCTGTCCACCCACTGCCCACAGCAGGAACCGGCGCACCTCGTCGTCCTGCTCTTCCGATGCGCCACCTCGGCGCAGGCCATACACGAGGGCCTCGCGCATCGCGCCCAGCACGAGGCGGGCGCGCAGGGCGGCGTCACCTTGCGGGATCAGCCCGTCCTGAGCGGCTTCGGAGAGGTCGGTGGCCAGAAGCCCGAGGAGCTCCGCCTCGATCACATCCAACCGCTCCTGCACGGCTCGCGTGGCGCCGGACGCCTGTAGCAGCACGATCGACGCGAGATCGCGGCGTTGCCTGAAGCATCGCAGTACGGCCTGCACCGAACGGTCCAGCTTGATGAGCACGCTTGCGGCGCCGCGGCGCCGCTGCCGCACCTCCAGAAGCACCTCGTCGTAGAGCAGGGCGATCAGCTGCGCGAAGCACTGCTCCTTCGATGGGAAGTAGAGGTAGAACGTGCCGGTGGCCACCCCTGCGCGTCGGGCGATCGCCGCGACGGTCGCGGCATGGTAGCCCTGCTGGGCGAAGACGCTGGCCGCCGCGGCGAGAAGCGCCTCCCGGCGATTCGGAGGGCCTTCCTTCGATCTCTCCATCTAGCGCCGCAGCGTCCAGTGGGCGTGCGCCATCGATCGCACCAGGTCCTCGCGTACCTTGTGCCCAAGGCCTGGCCCGTCCGGCACCTGTATGGTGCCCGCGGACGATACGGTCACTTCGGGTTCGATGATGTCCTCCTGCCAGTAGCGGCTGCTTGCGGCGGTGTCACCAGGCAGGGTGAAGCCGGGCAAGGTGGTGATTGCGACGTTGTGCAGCCTTCCCACCCCCGACTCCAGCATTCCGCCGCACCAGACGGGCCAGCCGGCCGCCTGGCAGAGGTTGTGGCTCCTCAGGGACTGCGTGAGTCCCCCGAGCCGCCCGATCTTGATGTTGAGAATGCGTCCCGAGCCGAGAGAGATCGCCTTCCTGAGGTCCTCCGGCCCGTGGATGCTCTCGTCGAGGCAGATGGGCGTCCTCAGCTGCCTCTGCAGCGTGGCGTGGTCGATGATGTCGTCGTAGGAGAGGGGCTGCTCGATCATCATGAGGTCGAGTTCGTCCAGCCGCTGCAGCAGTGGCAGATCGTCGAGCGTGTAGGCGGAGTTCGCGTCCGCCATCATCGGGATCTGGCCGAACTCCCTGCGCACCGCCTTGAGCCGGTCGTAGTCGACGCCGGGCTTGATCTTGATCTTGAACCGTCGATAGCCTTCGCCGAGGAAGCGCTCCACCTGCTTCAGCAGGAGCGCTTCCGTCGGCTCGATGCCGATCGAGATGCCGACCTCGATCTCCCGCCGCGTGCCGCCCAAGGCGCGGCTGAGCGACAGTCCGAGCTCCTGCGCGTAGATGTCCCACACCGCGCCCTCGAGGCCGGCCTTGGCCATCTGATGGCCGCGCACCTGAGCGAAGCGCTCCTGCAGGTCGTCCGGGTGGGTGATGGGCGCCTTGAGGGCCCAGGGGACCAGGTAGTCGTGGAGTACGGACTGCGCCGTCGCGACGGTCTCATAGCAGTAGAAGGGATCGCGGGAGACGGTCACCTCGCCCCAGCCGGTGTAATCGTCGGTCTCGGCGCGCACCAGCAGGAACTCCCGGTCGTCCTCGCGACCGAAGCTGGTCTCGAAAGGATGCCGAAGACGCATCCGCAAGGCGAAGATCTCGACCTGACGCAGTTGCACGGGTGAAGGCTCCCTTCCAAGCACGGTAAGGGAGACTTCCACTCGCGGTCAGGCGTCTCCTGTAGTTCCGACGGGCCGGTTGGCGCCATCGACGTGGACGATGCGCGGGGTGATCCCATCGCGCTCTTCCGTGGTGGCGTACGCAAACGCGAGGATGATCACTTCGTCGCCCGGAGCGAAGTGCCGCGCGGCTGCGCCGTTCGCCCGCACCGTGCCGCTGCCCGCCGGTGCCTCGAGCACGTAGGTCTGCCAGCGGGCGCCGTTGGCCATCGACGTGATCTGCACCCAGTCGTATTGCTTCAGGTCTGCCGCCGCCATGAGATCGGTGTCCAGCGAGAGGCTCCCCTGGTAGTCGAGGACGGCCTCCGTGACGCGCGCCCGGTGGATCTTGGAGCGAAGCACAGCGTAAAGCACCGCCAATTCCTCCCTGGCCCTTGCCGGGCCCGGGGTCAGCATATGCGCCGCCGGGCGGGCCTGGTCTTCCTCGCGGCGAGGCGCCATAGAAACAGGCAGGGGGTAACCGGATGCTGAACGCTGTCTGGGCCTTGCTGATGCTGGTTGCCCTTGGCGTCGGTGGCGTGCACGGCACGATCGATAGTGTCGGGTCGGGCCTCTTCACCCAGGCCATGCAGGCCGCGAAGCTGGCGATCGACCTCGCTGCCGTGACGGCGTTCTGGTTCGGTCTGAGCCGCATCGCGGAGAAGAGCGGTCTGCTCGAGACGCTCGCCCGCCCGCTGATGCCTCTTTTGCGTTTCCTCTTTCGCAAGCTTCCCGAGGGGCATCCCGCCTTTCCGCTGATGGCGATGAACCTCGTGGCCAACGCGCTCGGGCTCGGCTCCGCGGCGACGCCCTTCGGACTCAAGGCGATGCAGGAGCTCTCGCGAGCGATGCCTGACAAGGAGACGGCGTCGGACGACATGATCCTCTTTCTCGTGCTCAACTCCGCCGCGCTCAACCTGCTGCCGGCCGGGACCATCGCGATGCGGGCCGCGGCGGGCTCCCTCGATCCCGCCGGCACCGCCGTGGCGTCCACCATCGTCACGGGCGTGGCCTTCGTCTCCGCGCTCATCCTGCACGGGGTATTCCGGCGGGTCGCCCGCGCGAGCGCATGATCCAGGCAGTGGGCAGCGTCGCCGGCTGGCTCGTGCCGATCTTTGTCGCGGCGGTACTGCTGCACGGCCTCTGGCGGCGGGTGGACCTCATCGCGGAGTTCGTCAGCGGCGCGCGCGAGGGACTGCAGCTGTCGGTCAGCCTGTTTCCTTACCTTCTCGCCATCTATGTCGCGGTGGCGGCCTTCCGCATGAGCGGAGCCCTCGAGATGTTGAGCGCCTGGCTCGCGCCGGTGCTGCGGCCGCTCGGCGTGCCCGCGGCTCTTCTGCCCCTGCTCCTGGTGCGGCCCCTTTCAGGCTCGGCGTCCTCGGGACTTGTGCTCTCCCTTTTGCACCAACACGGTCCGGACAGCTTCCTCGGACATCTCGTCTCGACCATCCAGGGCTCGTCCGAGACGACTCTCTACGTCCTGACCGTATACCTGGGCTCGGTCGGGGTGCGGCGCTCGCGCTACGCCCTGCCGCTCTGCCTCAGCGTGGACGCGATCGGCTACGCGACGGCCATCATCGTCGCGGGATGGCTCTGGCACTGACCTCATGCGGCTGGAGATCGGCTACAATGGTGGAGACAACCGCCATCATGGCAGTCTTGGGGGTAACACATGCGCGTCGCCAAGGCCGTCGTGCCGGCCGCTGGACTCGGCACCCGCTTCCTTCCAGCCACAAAGGCCCAGCCGAAAGAGATGCTCCCCGTGGTGGACCGCCCGGCGATCCACTACATCGCTGAAGAGGTCGACGCCTGCGGCATCCGCGATCTCCTGATCGTCACCGGTCGCGGCAAGCGAGCGATCGAGGACCATTTCGACCGCGCGATCGAACTCGAGCGGCTGCTCCAGAAGACGGGCAACCCGCGTCTGCGCGAGGTGCAGCGTCTTCTCGACCGTCTGCAGGTCTTCTACGTGCGTCAGGGGACGCCGCGTGGTCTCGGACACGCGATCGGCTGCGCCGAGCGCCATATCGACCGTGAGGATTTCGCGGTCCTGCTGCCCGACGACCTTTATATCAGCCCGAGGCCCGCCCTTGCGCAGCTGATCTCCGTGGCGGAGCAGCTTGACGCTCCGGCGGTCGCGGTGGTGCCCGTACCGCCCGAGGACATCAGCCGCTACGGCGTCGTCGCCGTCGGCGAGGAGATCCAGCCGGGCGTCTTCCGGGTGCTCGACATGGTCGAGAAGCCGCGGGCCGAGGAGGCGCCATCCCACCTCGGCGTCGTCGGCCGCTATGTCCTTCCGCCGGAGATCTTTGCGCACCTCCGGCACACGAAGCCCGGCGCCGGCGGCGAGATCCAGCTGACGGACGCCCTGAGGGCACTTTGTCGCGAACGGCCGCTCTACGCGGTGACGGTGGCGGGGGAGCGTTACGACATCGGCGAGCCGCTCGGACTCCTGCGGGCGCAGATCAGCTTCGCGCTGCAGCGGCCGGACCTCCGCCAGGGTGTTTTGGAGCTGCTGCGCGAGGTAACGCGGGCGAGCGATACGTTCTAGGCGCTCGGCGAGACGCGCGACTCCCATAAGAGCGGACCCGCCCCAGGGCGACCTCTCCATGGACGCTGTGGAGTTCGACTTCGTCAACCGCGACGACGGTTGGGCGATCGTCGAACAGGACACCGGCGAGAGCCCGCCCGAGGTTCTACGTACCAGGAACGGCGGGCGGGCGTGGTCGCGGGTCTGACAGGGGACCGGGGCCCCCAACGCGAGCGCGGCCCGGGAGGCGTTTCTCCCGGGCCGCGCCGCGCGTCTGCTTTTGGTGAGTCGCCCGCGATCAGTCGCTCGTGTCCGGGTAGGGCAGGGCGGTGATCGCTCCGAGCTCGGCGGGTGTCGCCGTCGGCAGGCGGTAGAACGAGATGCCGATCGCGCCGGCGTCGCTCGCCGCCTGGAAGGCGGCCTGCAGCTCAAGCGGCGTCGGGCTGAACACGCCCTCGGCACCGCTCGAGAACATGTCGTATGTCTGGCCGATCACGCTGACCGGCACATTGGGCAGGCCTGAGAGCTGGCGGATCAGCCCCACGGTGTCGTGGACGTACTGGTACGCCGTGGTGAAGTCCTCGCTGACGGCCTGGTAGTGCCAGTAGTCCATCGGAGCGTACAGCGTCACGTAGGGGGCCAGGGCCGCGAACGGGTAGTCCTCGTGGTAGATCGGCGGGTAGGTGACCGCGATGAAGACGCCGCCCGGTCCCAGGGCCTGGCGCACCGCCGCCGCGTAGCCGCCGACTGCGGTGGGGCTCAGGTTCTCCTCGATGTCGGCGGCGATGCCGTCCGGCCTGTCGCCGGTCGGTGCGACATAGGTCGCCACCTGCCGCGTGAGTGTCTCGTCCAGCGGGACGTTCGTCAGATAGGGGTAGACCCAGGCCAGCACGGCGATGCCCGCGTCGTGCGCCTGGTAGAGGAACGTGCGCAGCTGCGAGCTGCCGTAGAAGCCCCAGCTCCCCTCGACTTCCAGGTAGACGTGGGTCGCGCCGAGACTTTTCAGTTGAGCGAGCAGCTTGGGTACCGGGGTGGAGGAGAGATCGCTGCCGAGCAGCCAGAAGCCCTTGCCGGCGGCGACGTCCGCGCTCTGAGCGATCACGCGGAACGTGACCCGCACCGTACCGTAGGCGGGGATCTGCGGATCTTTTACGCTGACGGTCTCGAGGCCCGGTGTCGCCGCCTGGAACACGCCCGCCGCTCCGGGTCCGGCAAGGCTCTGCGACGTCTGAGCCAGGGTGCCCGCGGAACCCTGCGCCGTGATGGCCACACTGAGCGGAGCCGCCACGGGATTGTCGAAGCGGTCCGCCAGCATCACCTCCAGGTTGCTGCTCTGCCCCGCGACGACGATGGTGGAGGGAGCGCCGGTGGCGATCAGCTGGCTCGCCGGACCCGGGTTCACGACCCAGCTTGCGGTGGCGGGCGTGTACCCGGGCGCCGAGGCCTTGAGCTGCCACGTTCCTGCTTCGTCCCGGTCCAGGTTGAAGTGGGCGACGCCGCCCTGGGCGGCGGCGGCCAAGGTCGCAACGGAGACACCCTGGGGGTTCACGAGCGTGAGCGAAACCTTTGGCGCCGGCGCCGGGGCCGTCTCCTGCACCGACACGCTGGCGGTCGCGGACTGGCCGGCGGTGACGGTCGGAGGCGAGCCCAGCGACAACTGTCCTAGCGCGGGTACCGTCACCTGCATGGTCGCGTCCAGGTAGGCACCGGCGCCATTGCCGAGCGTGAGCGTCGCGGTGCCCGGCGAAACCGCCTGCACCTTGAAGGTGAGCCCGGACGCCGTCAGCGAGCCGCTCCCGGATCCTGATACCGTCACCACCGCCGGGTTGCTCGAAGTCAGGGTGACCGGCGAGGCCTCGCTGGCTCCTGAAGGCAGGCTCGCCTTGAGGCTGGCCGACTGACCGGGCAGGATCTGCGCGGGCCCCGTGAGCAGCAGGGGACTGGGGAAGGGCGCCGCCAGCACGTCGAACGCCGCTGTACCGCTCGCGAGACCAGCCGCGCTGGCGGTAAGGGTCCAGGGGCCCGCCGCCGGTGGGGTGAAGGAGAAGCTCGCCTGACCGCCTTGCGCCGTCGCGGTCAGGGTGACCGGCTGGGCGCTGCCGTTGGTCGCGGTGAGGGTGATGGCGCGGGAGCCGTCGGCGACGTCGCGCTTGCCGCCCTGGTCGAGCACGGTGACCTGCACCGGCACGGTCGCGCCGGGACCCGCCACCTCAAGGAGACCGTAGATGGCCAACGAGGTCGCCTGTTCGACGTGGATCGTCATGGCCTTCTTGGCGGTGGAACCGTAGACGCTGGCCATGAGCTGGTAGCTGCCAGGCGTCTCGGCGCTGAAGGTCGTGCCCGACAGGGAGCCTCCGCTCGCGCTCCACTGGACCTGGGCGGGCACGGGCAATCCGGAGGTGTCGCGGGCAACGGACCAGAGGGATGTGGACTGCCCGACAGCGATGGAGGTGGAGCCGCTGCCGCCGTCGATGCGGCTGACCACCGACGCCGCCAAGGACGCGATCTTTTGCGGCGAGAGCCCCAGCATGCGATAGATCACGGTCGCCGCCTGAGCCCGGTCCAGGGGCCCGGCCGGGTCGAAGACGTTCCCCGCGAGGCCCTGCATGATGCCTAGGCGCTTCGCCACGATGACGTCACCCAGGGCGTAGCTCGGGATCCGACCGCCATCCAGGTATCCCGTGGGCTGGCCCTGCACGTCGCTCCCGACTGGCGCGAGGCCGATGGCACGCACGCCGATGGTGGCAGCCATGGCCCGGTTGATGGTGGCACCGGGGCTGAACGCCGTAACGCTCGTGCCGAGCATCAGGCCGTTGGCCGCGGCCGTCTCGACGTCCCCATAGAGGGCGCTCGACGAGGGTACGTCGCCGAAGCGCGGCCCGACGGTCACGATCGGGAGCTTCTCCGCGCGCACGATCATCGCGGCGAACTGTGCCCGCGTCACGGGAGCGAGGGGATGGAAAAGCCCGTCCGCCTCGCCCTGGATCACGCCCTGCGCGGCAAGCGCATCGATCGCTCCGGCGGCCCAATAGCTGGAGGGCACATCGGAAAAGGAAGCGGCCGCGGCGGCCGGCGCCGAAGAAAAGGCGAGGGGCGTGAGCAGCGTCACGGCTGCCAGCGTACCCAGATATCTACGCATGGTCCCACCTCCGGAACTGGTCCTCGTCAGCCTTCGATACCAGAGGGACCCTTCCTGCGGAACGCATGTCCAGTTCTCAGAGGGGAATGCTGGCCTCTGGGAGGCGGTGCCGTGCGATGGATTCGTGGTCCCCTGCCCGCTCTGGCGGGCATGGCCGTCCTGTCGATGGCCCTTCTGGCGGTGACGCCGCGCAGCGGCCACGCCGCGGAGGTGAAGGCCACGCCCGCGACCTTGACCGTCACGGAGGAGGAGCCGGTGGCAGCGCCAACCCAAGGCGCCACGCTCTATTTGGGTATCGAGACGCGCGCACAGGACAGCCGTTCCGCGCAATCCGACGCGCAGCAGTCGCTCGAGCGGTTGCGCCAGGGGCTGCGTTCGGCGGGGGTGCCGGCCAGCGACGTGAAGGTGCAGGGCTACCGCATCGGGGCCTTGCAACGAGGACAGCAGAGCCAGCAGGGCGAGGGCTACATCGTCGTCCAGAACGTCGTGGCGCGCATCGCCAAGGCGGAACGGCTCGGCGCCGCCATCGACGCGGCGGTGGCAAGCGGGGCCACGATGGTCCAGGGCACCGCGGACCAGTATCAGGCGCCGAGCGCCAGCGAGCGGGCGAGCGCCGTGGCCGCGGCCGTGCGGGCCGCGCGCAGCGACGCGCAGGCGATCGCGTCCGCGTTGCAGGAGCCTTTGGGTCGGCCCCAGGTGGTCAGCGTACATATGCGGCACATGTCCGCGCCGGGCCCCAGCTACGCGATGCAGGTGCAGGTCACGTTCGCGCGCTGAAGGCAGACGCCAAGGACCCGCCGCTGGCTGGCGGCGGGTCCTCGCGCTGCTCCCGGCTAAGTTGTCTGACGGGCGGGCGAGCGGCGGCCGGACTTGGCCGCCCAAGGCTCGACGACGATCTTGCCGTCCTCGAGATGCGCGTACTCCGCGCCACCGGGCTCCGTCGGTGCCCCTTGGGCGATGGCCCCGGCGATGCGCACTTGCGTCGGCTGAAGCTGCTGCGCGTAGATGATGGCGCCTTCGTTGCCCTCGGCGCCCGCCCAGGCGAAGCCGCGCAGGGCACCGACCACGATCACGTCGCCCGTGGCCACGAGGCGGCCGCCGACATGGACGTCGCCCAGCACCACGAGATCCCCCTGGTGCGTGACCTCCTGGCCGGAGCGCACCGTCCTGCGAACCACCTTGGGGTCGTCCCCGCGGGCGGGCTGCGCATGCGGTCTTGGGCCGATGCTGGCAAGTCCGAGCGTCGGGAAGCGCCGCATTGCGTCGCTGATCGCCGCCAACAGCTCCGGCGACATCGTGTCGTCGGCGGTCTCCACGGCGATGCGGGCGTTGCCGAGGAATCCGGCGGCGCTTTCGAGGCTTTGGATGATTTCTCCGACCACGGTCTGAGGGTTCGGGCGGGGACCGATCACGAGACGCACACCACCGCGCCCGCCCTTCAGCTGGACCAGAACGCAGCACCTCCGGCGCCGTATTCCGTGCGGAGGGCGTCGAATCCTGCGAAAGGCGCGGGAGGGAGCCGTGTCGAAACGGCTAGGACATGATGAAGATTCCTCGTGCCATCCTTGCCGTGCTCGCTCTGCCGCTGTCCCTAGCGGCGCTCTATCTCTACGCCTTGGGGCAGTGGCCGTGGTTTGCCGTGGTCCTGGTGGGCGTGCTCTACGCGTACGCCGTGCAGGGCCTGCCATGGGTCGTGCGGCGGCGGCCGCTCTTCACCATTTCGCTCGTGTTCCTGATCGTGGCCCTCTGGGCCGTGCCGCTCGGGCACGCCTTCGGCCTCTCGGCCCAGCCGAACTTCTGGCTCCTCATCTCGTTCCTCGGGGAGATCGGCCTGGCCCTCTGGCTCTGGGTCTGGCTGCGACCTCGCTTCATCAGGAGCGACACGGTGCGCCTCGGCGTAACGGGCAGCCTCAGGCGTCCTGTCGACATCGCGATCGACGACAGGTTCCTGCATATGCACGTGCTCGGGCCGACCGGCTCCGGCAAGACGATCGGCGTGCTCTGGCCGCTCTTGCGTCAGGACATCGCGGCGGGTCACGGCATCCTGCTGTTGGATCCGAAGGGCGATCTCTACGACCTGGCGGTCGACGAGGCGAGGCGCCGCGGGCGGCAGGTGATCGCCCTGCGGCCAGGGGAGCCGCCCGGCTTCGGCCTGGATCCCTTTGCCGGCGAGCCGCAGGTGGCGGCGGAGACGGTGGCCTACGCCCTGTTCGGCGCTTTCGGCAGCCAGCACGAGTTCTACAGGAGTGTCGGCCAGGCGATGTTGCGCCACGCCGCCCTCGCCCTGAAGGAAGCGCTGCCGAGCCCGACCCTGCCGGACCTCGCGGAGTTCCTGCGCAGCGAGGAGATGCGTCGGGAGGTGCTGCTCGAGGCCTCGTCGCCGCACGTCCGGGCCTACTTCCGCGACGAGGTGGGGGGATGGAGCCCGCGCTTCCGCCAGGACGCGTTCATCGGCGTGCAGTCGGCGCTTTCCGAAGTCTTGGCGCATCCCTGGGCGCGGCAGCTCTTTACGACCACGCCCGCCACCGATTTCGACCGACTGCTCGCGGAGGGCGACATGCTCTGCATGGCCCTGCCGGAGGGCGAGATCGGCCTCGGCGCGGGCGCCGTGGGCGCGTTCGCCCTGCTGCTCTTCCAGTCGGCGGCCTTGCGCAGGGTCAAGGGCCCTTCGGCCTTCATCTACGCGGACGAGTTCCAGACCTTCGCGCAGGCCGATTTCGGCAGCTTCCTCGCGCAGGCCCGTTCGCACCGCGTGGGCGCGGTGCTCGCGCACCAGCATCTCGGGCAGTTGTCGGAGGACCTGCGCGGGGCCATCCTGGCGAACGCCCGCAACCGGGTCCTGCTGGGGGGCCTGGGACGGGAGGATCTTGAGCAGATCAGGGAGTCGCTCGGCCGTCGCTTCGTGACGAGCCCCGGCGGCGGGCTCAGAGAGGTGCCGCGCTTCGACCAGGAGATGCTGCGCCGGCTGCCGCGCGGCCAGGCGGTCGCGGAGGTCGCGGCTGGCGGCCGGCTGCTGCCCCCTGTGCTGGTGCGGCTCGCAAGACCCTGATGCGTCCAGACCTCACGGAACGCCTTTTGCGTCTGGGTGCCGCCGAGCGCGAACTTCTCGAGGACCTCTATCAGGCGCGCTTCGCGTCGCGTGCGCAGGCGGAGAACCTGGCGGCCCTCGCTGGTGGCGATCTGCCCGGGCTGCTCGCGAGCGGCCTCGCGCGCGAGGTGGCCGGGGAGACGGAGCGCGTCGTCTATTTGAGCCAGAGCGGGGCGCGTGCCGCCCTGGCCATGCTGGGGGAGGAAGTGGCGAACGGCCAGCGGGCCTATGCCGCGTTGCGCCTGGGTCACGAACTGCGGCGCACGGCGCTCTACGTCGCCTTGCGCCGATTAGGCATGCCCGCGCCGGCCTATCGGGCGGAGCCTCGCCTCGGCTATCGCAGCGCCGCGGGACTCGGCGAGCGCACCCTCGTGCCCGACGCCCTGGTGCGCACCGCGGCGGGCGAGGCTCTGATCGAGGTGGACCGCGCCACGGAGGGTCAGGGGCAACTGCGGCACAAGTGGCTGCGCTACCGTGAGTGGCAGGAGGACGGACCGCGGCGCGACCTCTACGTGCTCGCGGACGCCAGGGCGCCAGTCGAGGCGAGCCTCCGGGCGGCGGGCCTCGGGGCGACGGTGCTGGAGGAGCCGTGCGAGCTCGCGCGCCTCATTTGGCTGCGCGCGCCGGCGCAGGTCTAGACGAGATCCTTGATGCCGATCAGGATCAGCAGCACCCCGGCGGCGACGGTGGCCTTGGGGCCGAGCCAGCTGCCGAGCGCCCTGCGGCCCAGGTGCTCTCCCGCGAGCAGCGTCGCGAAGCTCAGAGCACCCGTCGCGAGCGCGAGCAGCCAGGGCGGCAGGCCCACCATGCCGCCGCCGAAGCCGCCGGCCCAGGCGTTCAGGCCGAGCCCGACCGACAGCGCCAGCGATTCCGCCACGGAGATGTCGCCCGACAGGTCGACGTCCGCGTGTTCCGGGTGGTAGACGAGGCCGATCGCATCCTTGGACGTCGCGGGAGCCGCGGGCGCCCTGCGCGGCCACAGCACCCAGATGCCGACGGCGATGATGACGGCCGCGCCGATGGAGTTGGCGATCTCCGGCCTGAGCACATGGCCGATCCCCAGCCCCGCATAGGCGACCACAAGCGTGCCCGCGGCAGCCACGAGCGCAATGAAGAAATTGCTGCGGAACGGGATGCCGATCTTGCGCACGCCGTAGGCGACGCCAACCCCAAGGTTGTCGAGATTGCCGGCGATGCCGATCAAGACGGCCAGAACGAGCACGTGCATGGGCTTCCCTCCGGGCGCCTGCCGCTGCATGCTATGGCAGGGCCGGGGAAGGGGTGTCGCGGGCCGTCCTGGCGAGGGGCCACCTGATGTCTTGTACCAGGTGACAACACAGGTGTATAGTCTCAGGGAACCTGGAGGTGGTCCACGTGCGCGTCGAGTCCCGCGGCCTCGAGCCCGTTCCCGCCGCGGAGCGTCATGGCAAGAGTTCAAGTCTGTTTACGCTCTGGTTTGCGGCAAATCTCGGCATCCCACCCTGGTTCCTCGGCGTCCTGCTCTACTCGTTCGGCCTTGGCCTCTGGTGGTCGCTCCTCACGGTGCTGCTCGGCAACCTGATCGGCGCGGCCCTGGTCGGCTTCGCGTCGGCCATGGGTCCGGAAAGCGGGCTGCCGCAGCTTGCGCAGTCGCGCGCGGGGTTCGGCAGCCTTGGCGTCTACCTGCCCGCGGCCCTCAACTGGCTCTCATGCCTCGGCTGGTTCGCCGTCAACTCGCTTCTCGGCGGCCAGCTTCTCGCGAGCCTGCTCCACCTGCCGGCAGCAGGCGGCATCGTGCTGATCGGGATTCTGCAGATGGCGATCGGCGCGGTGGGGCACGACATGGTCCACAGCGTGGAGAGGTGGGTCAGCGTCCTTCTGGCGCTCACCTTCGCCTTCTTCACCTGGCGCGCCGCCACTCTGGGCTTCGGCGCAGCGACCCACGGCGGTTTCAGCTGGGTACCCTTCGCCCTCGGCATCGCCATGATCGCGTCCTACGTCTTTTCCTGGGCGCCTTACGCGTCGGACTACTCCCGCTATCTTCCGGCAGGCACGAAGAGGGGGCTCGTCTTCACCTGGACCTTTCTTGGCTCGCTCGTCTCCTGCCTCTGGGTGGAGGTGATCGGAGTCGCGTTCGCGTCCCATTTCCGCCTGTTCGACGAGGTGCCCCTGCTCCAGGCGGCGTCGGGCGGGCTCGCCATCTTCGTCTTCGCCGCCGGCATTCTCGGCACCCTGACCGCGAATCTGCTCAACATCTACACGGGCGCCACTTCGCTCCTGGCGCTCGGCATCCGCATGCCGCGCTCGCTCGCCGCGCTGCTGGTCGGCGTTTTCGGCACCCTGATCGCGCTGCTCGGTGTTCAGGGCTTCAGTGGGGACTACGAATCCTTCCTGCTGCTGCTGTCGTACTGGATCGCCCCGTGGCTGGGGGTCGTGCTGTCGGAGCGTGCGGCGAAGAAGAACCCCGCGCTCGTGGAGGCGGGGTTCTGGGCATTCCTGATCGGTCTCGCCGTCTCCGTCCCCTTCATGTCGCAGTCGCTCTTCACAGGACCGGCGGCCAGGGCGATGGGCGGAGCGGACATCGCGTACTACGTCGGCGGTCTTACGGCCGCTATCCTCTATCTTCTGCTTCGTCGAGGATCCCGAGGCGCGCGAGAGCCTGCCGTCCCTCAGCGAGCGTAGCGGTGTCACGGGCTTCGACGGTGTGGACGTGCGCGCCGCCCGTGAGCACGCTCAGCAGCTGGCCGCCGTGCTCGCGCAGCCGCTCGAGGAAGAGCTCGACGTCCCGGCGCGAGTGCAGTTCAAGTCCGCCGCGCAATTCGCCGTAGAGGGGATGGTCCACGATGACCTCCTTGACGACGATGCCGAGGTCGACAAGCGTCATCAGTTCGATCTCTGTCTGCTCCGAACCGTGGCGCACGGCGAACACGTCGCGTACGCCGATCGGTCCGCTCGCCAGGCGATAGCCGCTGGTCGTCGCGTCGATCGCGTGGCCCTCCGCGCGCAGCAGGGCGATGTCGTGCACGATCACCTGCCGGGAGACATCGAACATGTCGGCGAACTGGCCGCCTGAAATGGGCTCCTTGGCCTGCCTCAGCACCTCGAGAAGCTCACGTCTGCGCATGTCCCGCCTCCTGGTCCGAGCATAGCGGCAAGGCGCCGCCCGGGCAATTGCGCCAAGCCCTCCGGTCCGACCGGCGGGGCTTGGCGCATATCTGGGCCTGTCCCGGGGCCTGCCTCCCGACCGCCCGACATAGGATGTCGTGTCCCATGGCATCGTCGGTCGAGGGGGGAGGTCCGTGCCGCGGCACGGTCCCAGGCTGCGCGTCCGGTCGCCGGGCCTGCTCCGCCCAGGGCTCGGCATTCTTGCCCTTGCCATCGTCCTCGGCGCCATCGGTGCGCGCGTCCTCTTGCGCGCCGCCGCGCCGTCGCTCCGCTGGCACGTGAACACGGCCACGGACACCTTGCGCATCTGGCTGCGGCCTGGTGCAAGCCCTCTGGCGGGCTATGTGATGCGGGAGACCACCTTTGCCGCCTTCGGCGAGACAGAGCCGGCCACGGCCGCCTTGACCCTGGACCTCCGGCCCGGCGAGATCGCCTCGACGCTGGTCACGGTGGCGGGGCCGGACCCGCAGAAGAGACGCATCCTGGCCGTCGCGCCGGTGCTGCCGAAGATCGTCGGAGAGGAGGAGACCGCGAGTTCGCTCTTGCTGCGGTCTTCCGAACCGCTCATCGCCGTCCGCGGCCTGCCGGCCGGGAGCTGGCGTCCTGCCGAGCCGGGCCTCGTGACGCTCCCCCGCGGCGTCGCGGCGCAATCCTACCGGATCGTGGCGGTCGGGGCCTGGGGCGGCCGGAGCGTCTGGCGCGTCATCGCGCCCGCGTTGCCGGAGGTGCCGGTCGTCTGGTTCGGGTCCAGCCGGGACGGGCGGGTCTACCTGACGATCGACGACGGGTGGTATCCCAGCACCTATCTCCTGCAGCTCATGCGGCGGCGGCATGTGCCGGTCACGGCGTTCCTGATCGCGCGAGCGGCCGAGGAGAATCTTGGCTACTGGCGGGATTTCGTTGCGGCTGGCGGGGTGATCGAGGACCACACGGTGGACCACGCGGACCTGGCGCAGCTCTCGTTCGCCGACGCCGAGGCGGAGTGGCGGGGCCCGATCGCCGATTATCCCGCGTGGTTCGGCGTGCCCGCCCCTGCGCTGGGCCGGCCTCCGTACGGGCGGGTGAGCGCCGCGGTGCGCGCGGCGGCGGCCGCCGCCGGACTCAAGGAACTCGTGATGTGGAGCGCCGAATGGCTGCCGGGCAAAGGCATCGAAACCTGGAACGGCGGCCCGCTGCAGGCTGGCGACATCATCCTGCTGCACTGGGTGCCCGGCGTCGGCCATGAGCTGGCACGCCTGCTCAAGACGCTGGGCAAGGACGGTTTGCACCCCGCCCCGCTCACCCTCAGCGCCGGGTAGCAATAGAAAAGGGGCGCGCCCGCCGGCGCGCCCCAACATTTCGGACCTTATTCCGCGAGTTCCTCGACCGTCGCGGCCTCGACCGCGATCTGCGGCGTGACGTCGACGTTGGCCGGCGTGATCGCCTGCAGGAGCTTGGACTTGAGTTCCGAGTACTCCGCCAGGCGCGTCTCGATCGCGCGGTCCAGGTCGCGACGCCGCCGACCCAGGTCGTCAAGCTCGCGGGCGAGCGCCGCCAGACGCTGCGTGAGCACCATCATGTCGCGGCCACGTCCCATGGCGCGGATCTTGCGCTGCCGTGGGCGGCGAGGGTTTTGACGCGCAAGTTCACGGCCGATCGTCAGGGCAAGGCCACGGGCCGAGCGATTGAGTTCCACAGCGAGCTCCTGGGCCAGATCACGGATCTGGGCGCCTTCGCGCACCTTCGCCGTCATCTTGCGGATCTCGGCGATCTCGTCGTCTGTATACGGGCCAGTGCGGACGGACACGTTGTAGCCTCCTTCAGGTTTACACAGCACAGTATGCGCTAGCGATACGATACTCCATACATTTCGTTGTGTCCATTGTCTTGTCTGGCGTCTTCAGCGCATTACTAAGTGGGAAATGCAGCGGGAGCGGATCGTTAGGACACAGAACATGGCGATTTTTGTCGCCATGGCATTACGGAATGTCAACAAAAGAACGCCAGTCGTCAGAAGGTTGCTATGTTGCGCGAGGCGAAGCGAGCAGGAAGGAAGGAAGACAAAAGCTGTCGAACGCGCAGACTCATGGTCAACCCCTTCCGGCGGCCTGGTGCGGCCGCGTTGCTCGTGCTCGCCCTGGCATGGATCCCCACCTTGCCAGGGATAGCGTCCGCCCAGACGGCGCCGGACATTCGCGTCGGCCTCTACGTGGGATCGGCGGCGCGCCCGGCGGTGACGCTGGCGCCGGCCGGGCCGAGCCAGAATGTCGTCTATGCCGTGGGACAGGGCCAAACGGAACTGCCTGGTCAGAGCTATGTGCGGATGCTGGGCTATCGCGACCTCGTCAGCCAGACGACCGACCTCACGACGGGCCAATCCGCGGTGGCGGCTCTGGCGGCGGCGGGTCACCCCGCCTATCTCGAACTGACGCCGCCGGGCGTCTACGACGTATTCTCAGGTCCGTACGCGACGCCGGCCGCGGCCCAGGCGGCCACCACGAGCGAGACGGCGGTGTACGGCCCCTATGGCGTGCTTATTATGGGCCAGGCGACACTCGCGGCCGCGCAGACTGTGTCGGCGCCCTACTGGCAGAGTGGGACGCCGGCCTATCCGATCCTCACCGCTCAGGGGTGGGGGGTGCTGGTCGGGCAGTTCGCGAGTGCCGCCGCCGCGCAGCCCGAGCTTGCGATTGTGCAGGCGCAGTACCCTACGGCGGCCCTCTACCAACCAAGCGGCACGGAGCTGATGGTGCAGGTGCCAAGCGGCGCGGCGTCCTTCCTTGCCGCGTCACAAAGCGGATTCACCGCATCGGGCGACGGCGGCGTCCTCTCGGTGCAGGGTACGGCCTACAGGGGCAGCCTGTCCTTCGCCCTGGCGGGAACGCGCCTGCAGGTGATCAACACGCTGCCGCTCGAGCAGTATCTCTACGGCGTCGTGCCGTCCGAGATGCCGGCAAGCTGGTCGCAGGCGGCGCTCGAGGCGCAGGCGGTGGCATCGCGCAGCTATGCGCTCTACGCCATGGACCACGTGGCCGCGGGAAGCCTCTTCGACGTCTATGGCTCCACCATGAGCCAGGCCTACGGCGGCTACTCCGGCGAGCAGCCCAGCTCCAGCGCCGCGGTGGACGCGACGGCCAACATCGTCATGACCTACCAGGGGCAGATCGTGGACGCGGTGTTCTCCGCGGACTCCGGCGGAGCGACCGAAAACTCGGAGAACGTGTGGTCCGCGGTGGTGCCGTACTTGAGAGGCGTCGACGAGTTGCCGGGCTACAAGCCGACGACGTGGACCATCACCCTGACGGCGACCCAGATCGCGAACCTCGTCCTGAACTGGAGCGGCACGGCCATCGGCGCCCTGGAGCAGATGGTGCTGCAGGGCACGTCCCAGACCTTCTCGGGCAGGCCGCTCTCGGTGCTGTTCGAGGGCTCGCAGGGACAGTACACCGTGTACAAGGACAGCATCCGGGGACTTTTGCGTTTGCCGTCGACCCTCTTCACCGTCACGACCAACGCTTCGGTGACCGTGGAGGGCGCCGGCGGACAGGCGACCTTGCCGAGTCTCGCCGGCGCCGTGGCGGAAGGGGCGTCGGGGGTCGCCCAGATGCCGGCCCAGGTGTCGGCCCAGGGGGCGGACGCCCAGCAGGCGACCTACCCGCTCGCCGCCTCGACCTACGTCCTGTACGGGCGCGGCAACGGGCACGGGGTCGGGATGAGCCAGGATGGCGCCCAGTACATGGCCGAGCAGGGCATGACCTATCAAGAGATCCTGAGCCACTACTACACGGGGGTTTCCTTCAGCCCGGACAACTGATCGTCGACGGACCCGCGGACGCCTGTCAGGACACGGCTGAGCCAGGTGTCCACCGTGTTGCGCTGGACCTGCTCCCGCAAGGAACGCATGCGCTCCCTGCGCTCGTCGGGCGAGGCGAAGATGGCCCTGGCCATGCTCTCGGCGATGCGTTCGGAACTCAGCGGAGAGAGCGGGAAGGCCGAGCGCAACTCGTGGTAGGCGCCAGCCGTTTCGCTCAGGCAGAGGCTGCCGTCCCCGTCGACGCGGGCGGCCACATATTCCTTGGCGACGAGGTTGAGCCCGTCGTAGAGCGACGACACGACCGCAACGTCGGCGAGCCGATAGAGGACGACGAGGCGCTCGAGGCGCAGGTTGTGCTCGATCAGGCGCACGGGCTGCCAGCCCGGCTCGCCGAACCGCCGGTTGATCGATGCGGCCTTGCGGCGCACCGAGAGGGCAAGTCTGCGGTAGTCCGAGATCTCGGTGCGCGTCGGCACCGCGATCTGCAGGAAATGCGCCTTGCCCCGCAGGGAGGGATAGCGCGACAGCAGGCGCGAGAAGCCCTCCAGGCGCTCGGGAATGCCTTTGGTGTAATCCAGGCGATCGACGCCGAGCAGCAGAACGCTGTCCTCGCCGAGCTTCCAGCGGCGCCTGAGGTCCACGAGCAGATGCTCCGCGAATTCGGTCCGCGCGAGCTCCTCCACCTTCTCCACGTCGATCGAGATCGGCACCGAAGCCACGTGCGTGCGGTGGCCCTGGTAAAGCAGGGTCACGCCGTGCGCGGTGCGCTGGCTGCGCACGCCCAGTTCGCGCCGGGCGGCGGCGGCGAAGGCGTCGACCGACTCCTCCGTCTGGAAGCCGATCCAATCGGCCTCGAGCAGGCCCTGGAGCAGCATCTTCCGCTCCGGCACCAGCCGGAGCACGACGGTGGGCGGCCACGGGATATGCCAGAAGAACGCGATCGGCCCGGTCACGCCGAACTGCCTGAGATAGCCGGGCACGAGCGCCAGCTGGTAGTCGTGGACCCAGATGAGATCGCTCGGGCGCGCC
>JAJZIE010000066.1 GCA_021810725.1 Bacillota bacterium
GTCACGACCTCCACAAGTCAGGCCCAATCTACCCTGAACCAATTCGTCAGCGACTACAACGCTCTCCAGTCCGCCATCAACAAGGCTACAGGCAAGGGTGCGATCCTCCAAGGGGACCCGACAGCAGACGGCATCATGCAGCAGATCAACTCCGTCCTGCTCTCGAGCAACTCCTCCGCACCAGTCGGCTACCAGAGCGTCTCGGACGCCGGTATCACCCTGAACCTCCAATCCGACAACACCACGAAGCTGGCGTTCTCGTCGAGCACGTTCGGGACCGCCGCCACCGCGAACGCCCAGGCGTTGCAGGCCATCTTCACAGGCAGCGGCGGCGTGGCCACGCAGCTCGGGACCATTCTCAACAACTACGGCGATACCAGCACAGGCATCATCGCCGGCATCCAGACCAACATCCAGAGCCAGATCTCGGACCTCACCAACGAGCAGACACAGGAGCAGAGCCTGATCACCATTCAGCAGAACGCTCTCCAGGATCAGTTCAACCAGGAGATGCAGGCGCTGATGGCCGTGACGACGCAGAAGAATCAGCTTTCCGGGCTCTTGACGTCCATGCTCAATGGCGGCAGCGGCAGTTCCTCGAGTTCAGGCTCCAGTTCAAGCGGAGGTTAGCCCATGTCCACGCCCACAGTCCGCAGCGCCCGCCCGGAAGACGCCGAGCGCATTGTCGGCCTCGTGAACAAGGTGGCGGAAGAAGACCGCTCCCTCGGCGTCGACCGCTTCCCCCTGACAGCCGACGCGCAGGCGCAGTTCGCAGCCTCCGCCGACCCGCTGATCCACCTGATGCTCACGGCGTTCGACGGCGAGGACCTGGTCGGATACCTCTATGCCTCGCGCGGCACCAGCGACTCGCTCGTCCACGTGTCCTCGATGGCCATCGTGGTGGACAGGTCTGCGCGCCGTCAGGGCGTCGGCCAGGCCCTAATTGCGGCAATGCGCAACTGGGCGCAGGTGGTGGGGGTGCGCAAGCTTACTCTGAGTGTTCTGGCGACGAACGCGCCTGGTCGTGCTCTGTTCGAGCGCAGCGGCTACGAGGTGGAGGCGGTACGGAGGGGGCAGTACTGCATCGACGGGCAGGATGTCGACGAGTTGCTCATGGCCTGCTGGATCGGTGCCAGCAGTTCAGCCGATGCCTAGCCAGGACGTCGGCGAGCTCGCCGCTCTGGTCGCGCTGGAGAAGGCGGCGCTCGAACGCAACGACTGGCCGGCCTTCACGAACGCGCATCGGGAGGCGGATGTCCTCCTCGGTCACCTAAGCCCCCAGCAGGAGGACTTGCCCGCCCTCAGGACCGTGCTGGAGGACCTCGACCGCGTGTCGGCCGAGCTTGCGACGAAGCACCGGATCACCGGCGCGCTTCTGCGTCACTTCGGCAAAAGGCACGAGGCGGCGGGCCGTCTGCTCAACGGCAAGTTCTGATCGACGCACGAGGAAGCCGCACCGGAGTGGTGCGGCTTCCTCATTTGACGGACCTTCTTGTCAGCTCAGGTAGCTTGCGAGCGTGGGCAGCTTCATGTTGGCTCCCGCCGCCACCGCCGCCTGGTACGCGGTCTGCTGGGCCGTGAGCTGCGTCAGGACCTTGGCCATGTCGACGTTCTCCACGTTGCCCTGCTCGATCTGTAGGGTCGAGCTCATGGTGGTCAGCTGCGAGACTGCCGCCTGCACCTGCTCCATGTTGGCACCAAGCTGTGCCCGCAGGCTCGAGATGTTGTCGCCTTGCGCCGCCAGCGCGCCGAGGTCCGCCTCGACCGCGGCCGTGTTGCCGGCCGCGAGATCGGACTGCAGGGCCGACAGCACGTTCAGGAGGGTGGCCTGGGACGTATGGTTGGTGCTCCAGTCGCTTGGGGTGTTCGAGGGAGTTGTGTTGAACGCCTGGTTGCCGTCCACCGTCGTCTGCACCTTCACGCCCTGCCCGATCTCGATGGACTGCGGCGCGGAGGTGGCGGCCGAGTTGTAGGCGCCACCCACGACGGGAGGCTGCTGCGCCACACCGCCGAACACGTACTCCCCGGCATACTGGGTGTTCGCGAGACTCTCCGTCTGCTGCACGAGAGAGGCGGCCTTTTGGGAGAGGTCCGTGAGATCCTGGGCGGTCAGCGCTCCGGACGTTCCCTGTTGCGCCAGGGACTGCGCCGTCGAGATCACGCTTTGGATCTGCGACATGGCCTGGTCGGTCGTCTGCATCTTGCTTTGCACCGCCTGGGCATTGCCTTGCCAGGAGGTCACCTGCTGCTGCGCCGAGGTCAACTGCAGCACGACCGCCGTGCCCGCGGGATTGTCCGACGGTTGCGAGATGGAGACGCCGGAACTCGCCTCTTCCTGCGTGCGGACGTACGCCGCCTGGGCCTGGTCGATGCTCTGCGTGAGGTTTTGATACATCATCTGATCCGTGATGCGCACCGGGTCTCCCTCCCCATTCAATCGTCAGGACGTCCCATCTATGGCTGAATCGCGCTCAAGAGGGACTGCAGGGAGCTGTCCATGGCCTCGGCGACCTTCGCGGCGGCCGTGTACATGCTCTGGGCCTGAATGAGATTGGTCATCTGCTCGTTGATGGACACCCCAGCCGTCTGCTCACGCTGGGACGTGATCTGGCTCAGTAGAGAGTCGGAAGTGCTCTGGAGGTTCTGCGAGAGGTCCACCGACGCGCCCATGTCGGAGACGAACGACGCGTAGGTCTGCACCGGACCGTTCTGGCTCTGGCCAAAGTCCGCCATGGCGACCGCGTTCGAGTTGTCGCCGAGGGCCGGATTCGGCTGTGTCGTGGTCGTGATCTGGTTGACGTCGTTCTGGATGGCCGGGTTCACCTCGAGGCCCGGGATGTCGGACGCGGTCAAGGTGCCGGTGGTGTTCGATGAGGTCACAAAGAACGCCTGACCGTTGGACCAGGAAGACGGGGTCGTGCTGCCGCTCGCGTAGACGGGGTAGACGCCCTGCATCTGCACATTGTTGATGCCGTTGACGAGGTTCAGGGCAGCCGCGTTGAACTCGCTCATCAGGCTCGTCCCGGACGATGGCGTCGGGTTCAGGTCCTGGTTCACGAGCTGATAGGCGGCCCCGATCGAGCCACCAGTCGGGGCAACCGCCGATGACGTACCGGTGACGGCGTCTGTGGCGCTCAGCGTGAACTGGGGTCCGGAGCTTGCCGGAGTCAGGGTGGCGGAGCCATACTGCCCGCCATCGACGAGGGTTACCGCCCCTCCGCTCGCCGGGGTCGTCACGGTCACCTGCGACGTGACGTAGGAGCCCACCGTATTCGTCTGTGTCGACACGTTGATGTTGATGAGCTTCGAGAGGCTGTCCAGGAGGTTGTCGCGCTGGTCCAGGAGGTCGTTCGGCTGCTGGCCGATGGCCTGGGCCTGCGCGATGGTGGTGTTGAGGTTCGCAAGCTGCTGCAGATCCGAGTTCACGGTCTGCACATCCAGCGTCGCCTGGTTCTGGGCCTGCTGGCCGACATTCTGCAGCCCCTGGTAGATCTGCTGGATCTGGGCCGCGATCGCTTCGCCGTCCTGCTGCACCACCGTGCGGGCAGCTGAACTCTGGGGGTTCTGCGACAGCGTCTGGTAGTCCGAGAAGAAGCGGTTCATGGTCGACGTGAGTCCGTTCGAGCCGGGCTCGTTCAGGACGCTCTGCAAGGCCTGAAGATAGTTGGAACGCGTCGAGTAATTGCTCTCGTCGCTCTGTGTCGTGCGAAAAAGTCCATCCAAATAGCTCGCCCGCACCCGGTTCACCGACTGCGCTTCGACGCCGGTGCCGAGCTGCGGGGTGTAAAGGCCCCCCATGTCGGGCTGGGCATACGGTGGCGTCGCCACAAGGTTCGCCACCTGTTGGGAGTAGCCAGGCGTCGCGTCGTTGGCGATGTTCTGCCCGGCCACATCCATGAGCACCTGCGCAGCCGAGAGCGCGGTGTTCGCGATGTCGAGGCCGAAAAACGCCGATGGCAACCCTGGTTCCCCCTTTCCGGACCCTGGCGGTCAGGCGAGCCGATTGACCGCGCCGCCCTCGCCAAGGATCGCCTTCATCGTCACCTGGATGAGCGCGAGCTGCTCGCGCAGGAGTACGCCGTTCTGGGTGTTGCGCCTCAGGGCGTTCGCGGCCGCCCGTTCGAGCTCTCGCACCTGGTCGTCCGGTCCGGTCTCAGGCAACCGCAGGGCGCCGACGCGCCGCAGGAGTTCCTCCTGCTGTGGCACAAGCCCCGAAAGCCTGTCCGTGTCCGCCTCGACCACGGCCGCCTTGATCTCGTCGAGCAGCGCCGAAAGCTCCTCGTAGAGGCCGATCGCGGCGCTGAGATCCTCCTCGCCCGTCAACGCACGACTCCCTGGCTGACGAGCGAGTTCGCGATCTTCTCGGAGTTGACCGTGATGCCCTTCTGCACCTCGGCCTTCAGCTTCTCGACCCGCGCCGCCTGGTCGGGCGCGGCCGCGAAGCGGGCGGCCTGCGAGATCTCCACCTGGTCGGGCGGCGTCGGCGGCTGCACGTTCTGCCGCTGCAGCTCGGCCTCCCTCGCCGCCTGTCCCTGCCGGACCTGCGGTACCTCGGGAATGCCTGACACCTCGTCCACCTTCACCCTGCCCACCTCCTCGTTCGCCTGGATCCCTCTATCTTCCTTATCGCGCGTTCGCGCGCCTCAGGAACTGTCGTTCTGGCCGCTGTAAGGCGATGTGGACCATCCAGGAGCCACCTGCGCCCTGTAGCTATGCCGCAGGGCTCGCTATCGCCGCCTTGTGTCCTCACGCAGCCAATTGCGCACCAGGTTGGCCGCTTCCTCCGGATCGCGCTGCACCAGGTCCTTGACCCGGTCCATCACCATGCGGGTGGGATCGGGCGCGACGGGTGGCAGCGGCTCAGGCGCGGGCTGCAGCGGCTGGCGCTGTACGCGCGGTGCGGGGCCCCTGCCCCGGCCGCGCCTGCGCAGCAGCAGGAAGGCGAGCACGATCAGCAGGAGGACCGCGCCACCGGCCGCCCCCAGCACCGTCGGCGACGCGGGCAGCGTCGACGTCGTGGGGAACACCGGCACCTTGGCCTTCTGGAACGGAGCCGAGAAGATCGTGACGTCGCTCTGGGTCAGCTGGGCGGTCGTGTAGCCGACCGCCGTGCCGATGAGCTTCTGCAGGGCCTTCTGGTTCTGCGCCGTCAGGTGGTAGGCGGTCGAGTTGAGCATCACCGACACCGTCAGGCCCTTGAGCGTGAAGGGCTGGGACGTGATGGTCTGGTTGATGTGCGAGACCTGGTAGTTGATCGTCGAGTCGGTGTAGTTGAGGCTGTTCTGCCCCGAGGTCGAGCTGGCGGGGTAGGTCGGAGTCGAGGTGGAGCCCGACACCGTCGGGGCGGTGCCCGAGCCGGTGAAGGTCTCCTTGATCGTGTGGTTCGACACCGGCACGCCCTGCCCCGAGCTCAGCGGCTGCACGACGCTGGACTGCGTCTGCGTCTGGGTCGTGTCGAGGGTGGCGCTCGTCTGCACCACGACGTTGCCCGCCCCCACGATCGGCTGCAGGAGCGCCGTCAGCTGCCCGTTCAGGTTCTGCTCGAACTGGCGCTGCAGGGCCATCTCGCCGCTCGCGCTGCCGCTGCTGCCCGCGGTCGAGGGGTCCGCGCCGCTCGCCGCGGTCAGGGGGTCTCCGTTCTGGTCGACCACCGAGACGTGACTGATCGAGAGCCCCTGCACGGAGTGGGCCACGAGTTCCTCGATGCCGAGCACCTGGCTCGGCGAGAGCGTGATGCCCGGCTCCAGGTCGACGAAAACGGCCGCCGTCGCCTGGGACTGCGGCTGGTCGACGAAGACGGACTGCTGCGCCGGTTGCAGGAGGACGTTGGCCTTGGCGATGCCCGAGATGGACTCCACCGTCTGCGCGAGGTCGTTCTGCAAGGCGTTCAGGGTCGCGAGGCTCAGCTGCTGGTCGGTCATGCCGAGGCCGGAACTCGAGAGGACGCCATTATAGCCCTCGAAGCCCTGGGCCGGGAGCCCCTGCGTCGCGAGATCCACCCTGGCCTGGTCCGCCTCGGACGCGGGGACGTAGACGCTCGTGCCCTCGAGCTGGTACGGGATCTTGAGCGAGGTGAGCGCCTGCGTCACCTGGCCGGCGTCGGCCGGGGCCAGGTTCGAGAAAACGAGCGTGTAAGGGTTTCGCGTGGTGAAGTAGCCAACGCCGGCCAAAACGACGATGGCGATCGTGGCCCATGTGACGTAACGCCGCCGGACTTCCGGTTCCTTCTGCTGCCAGAAGTCGCGGGCGGTGCCGAAGATTCTGCCGAGATCCGGTGCCCCCGCGGTCGCGGCCCCGGGTTCAGGCGTTCTGGCCAAGCTGCAAGGCCCTCTGTTCCACAGACTTCTCCACCGCGAACGCCGAGGCGTTCGCGTCGTAGGCGCGGCTCGCCAGGATGAGCTGGGTCATCTGCGAGACGAGGTCGACGTTCGTCGCCTGTCCCGCCGTGGCGGCCGCGGCACCGCTGCCTGCCGTCCCCTGCCCCACCTGGACGATCGCGGCCACCTCGACGCCCTGGGGCTGCAGTACCTGGCCGAGCGTAGCGGCGAAGGTCGGACCTGCCTGCAGCACGACGGCTTCCTCTTGATACGGCGCCCCGGAAGGCGTCGTCGTGGAATACATGTTGGCGATATTGCTGGCGATCACGTCCATCATCTCGCGGTAGGCGGTGAGACCGGACGTCGAGACATCCATCGATGTAAGTGGACCCATGGTTCTGCCTACCTCCCCGTCCCAGGCGCCGGCGTGCCCCGCTGGCGCATGAGTCGCATGATCAGTTCTACTTCGCCTTGTGGGCGGTTTGTCCTCTTAGCCACCTCGGCGGGGCTTTCTCCCGCGTTCTGCAGCTGCCAGATGTCTTTATGCCGCTGGCGGATCTCCTCCGCGATGCGCTCGGCCTCGGGGCTTCGCTCCGGCTCCTTGGGCGGTTCCACCACCGGCGCCGGTCGGTCGGCCGGTCGCTCTTCCGGCGCGCTCTGCTGCAGGGCCTCGATCTGCATGCGCGCGATGCGCAGTTCCCCTTCGAGGGCCCCCACCCGCACGTGCAGGTCTCGGAGCTCGGTACGCACCGCGTCGAGAAGATCCCGGTTCGCCTCCTCGAGCGACTGGCTGAACTGCTGCAGGAGCGCCTCGATCTCGCCCCCCTGCGTGCCTGTCCCCTTAGGGATCACCGGAGTTCCCTCCCCTTCATCTGCGCGCGGTACCGGCTGAGGGCGCCTCTGAGGCGCAGGACCGCCCTTGCGTGCAACTGTGCGACATAGCGGTCCGAAAGATCGAAGGCCGCCGCGATCTCCTGCAGACTATAGCCCATGTCGTAGTGGGCGGCCAGGACCTCCTGCTCCCTTCTCGGCAGCCGCTCGATGGCTGAGCGCAGCTGCTCGTGGAGCTCTCCCGCCTCGAGCGCCGCCTCGGGCGTCGGCTCCTCGTCGAGCGGTTCGACCCCCTCTTCGCCGAGCACCTCGAGAGACCAGAGCGTCGTGAACGAGAGATCCATGAGCCAGTCCTGGAAGCCCTCCGGCGTCAGGCCGAGTTCCGACGCCACCTCATCGTCCGAGACGGTCCGCCCCTCCTGCTGCTCGAGGCGCGCGTAGGCCTCGCGCACCAGTTTCTCGCGCTCGCGCAAGCGGCGCGGCAGGCGGTCCTGGCTGCGGAGTCCATCCAGGATGCGGCGGCGGATCTGCGTCCTCAGGTACGCCTCGATCGGCACGCCGCGGCTCTGGTCGTAGCGGTCCAGTGCCTCCAGCATCCCGATGACGCCGAACGAGACGATCTCGTCGCGTTCGAGCTGCCCCGGCGGCAGGCGGAAGAGGATGCGCTGCGCCTGCTCGTAGACGAGCGGCAGATACTCCTCCCGGCTGTCCTGTCCTGGGCTCTTCCAGCGCGCGTACGCGTCCTGTCTCTCCCGCATCGGTTCACCGTCCCGGTTGGAAGAAGCGCCTGAGGGCCGATGGCGCCAAGGTCAAGGCGCCCTGGTCGTTCGGTCCGTAGAAGCCGAACGGCTGGGGCTGATACGGGATCCCGGGACCGAGCATGCCACTGAACCGCTCCACCTCGGCCTCGCCCGCCTGTACCGACTCGACGCCGGAGAGCGCGAGGTAGACGCGCCGGAGCGAACGGTCGACCATCTCACCAAGGAGCGCCTGGCACTCCGCGTAGCCGACCGGCGTCGCCGGGCAAAGCAGGAGCCAGGTGTGCGCGCCGCGCATGTATGGCCGACGCACGTTCTTGCGCCCCTCCCCGGCCGGCAGCAGCACGACACTCGCGCCGTCGGTCTCGCCGCCCCAGAGCCGCACCGAGAGTGGTGCGGGCCTGAGGGCCTCGAGGATCTCGCGTGAGAACTGCAGGGCGCCACGCTCGCCACCCAAGGTGGCGACGGCCCACACCTCCGCGACGGGCTTCGGCGGCCGCAGCCGCTCGCGCAGGGCGGTCGCCTGGTCATGCATCGACGGTCACCGCTTCGCGCGCGATCGCCTGCGCCAGCTGGCGCGCGCCGGGGAACCAGATGTCGTCCGGGACCATCTGCCCGTTCGTGACGGCGAAGAGCGGCAGCTCGAAGACCTTGAGGGCCGTCACGAGCTTCTTGATCGAGCTCGCCTCGTCGAGCTTGGTCAGGAGCACGCGGGTCAGGGGGCCTTCCTGGAAGTAGCCCGCGAGCTCCTCCATCTCCTCCTTGCCGGTCGTCAGCGACAGCACGAGCTCCACGGACTCCGGGTTCGCGGCCGCGAGCAGGGCGAGGAGTTCGCGGCGCGCCTCCTCGCGGCGGAAGTTGCGGCCGGAGGTGTCGATGAGGATGCGGTCGCAGTAGGCGAGGGACGCCACCGCCTCGCGCATGGCGGGCGGATCCTGCGCCACCTTCCAAGGCAGGCCCATGATCTCCGCGTAGGTCTGCAGGTGATGCACGGCCCCGATTCTGTAAGTGTCGGTCGTGACGAGCCCGACCCGCTCGCCGCGATCGAGCGCGTAGCGCGCCGCCAGCTTCGCGAGCGTTGTCGTCTTGCCGCCGCCGGTCGGGCCGACGAGCGCCAAGGAGCGCGGCTCGAAGCGACTTAGGCGAGGCTGCAGCCACCGCTCGTACTCGTCCACCGCGGCGTCGGACGTCGATGCCGAGAAGACCTCGCGCGTCGCCGCCGCCGTCGGTACGGCCACAGGCGCTCCGGCCGGGACGACCCCCACGGCCTGCGCGCCAGCCACCGTCGGAGCGGACAGCGTCGGCGCGGTCACCGAGGCAGGAGAGGCGGATGGGGCGCCGCGGCCAGCGAACACCTCGACGTAGGGGCGCTCCCAGAGCTTGCGGATGCCGGCCGGCTGGTAGCTGCGCGTCCCGATGATCAGCGCGTCGGGCCCCAGCGCCTGCCGCACCTGCATCAAGGCCGACGTCATGTCCGGGGCCCTGAAGCGCTCCACGTTAGTCGTCAAGCCTGATCACCCCCCCGCTCTGCAGACGCATGCCTGGATCGAGTTCCGGATAGCTCAGCACGGGCACATCCTCCAGCACCGGGCGCAAGAGTCGTCTCAGGTGGCCGCGCAGGACCGGCGCCACCACGATGGCCGTCGGTTTCTCGGCGTGCGCGGGATCCCGCGCGAGCCTTTCCGCGACCTGCGTCAGCTTGAGGGCCGTTTCCTGGTCCAATGCGAGGAAGGTTCTACCTTCCTGCGCCTGTACCCTTGTCCGCAGCTCACCTTCGAGCCGTGGATCGAGCGTGATGGCGAAGAGGACCTCGCCGGGAGGCGCGACGCGCTGGCTGATCTGGCGGCCGAGGGCCTGCCGCACGTACTCCGTCAGCTGTTCGGGATCCTTCGTCTCGCCCGCCCTGTCGCCCAAAGTTTCCACGATGGTGACGAGGTCGCGCACCGGGATGCCCTCCCGCAGGAGACCCTGCAGCACGCGGTGGACGGCGCTGAGCGAAAGGAGGCCGGGCGTCAGCTCGTCCACGGCCGCGGGATCCACCTGCCTCAGGCGGTCCAAGAGGCGCTTCGCGTCCTCGCGCGAGAGGAGCTCCGCCGCATGCCGGCGCACCGACTCCGCGAAGTGGGTCGTCAGCACGGTCGCCGTGTCGATCACGGTGTAGCCCTGGAGCACCGCCTGGTCCTGCTGCTGCCTCGCGATCCAGAGCGCCGGCAGCTGGAACACGGGATCCTTGACGGCGATGCCCGGCAGGGAGCCCCCCTCCTTGCCCATGGCGAGCAGGCGCCCCGGCATCAATTCGCCGCGCGCCACCTCCGCGCCGCGCAGGAGGATGCGGTAGGTCGAGGGCGGCAGCGAGAGGTTGTCCTTGACCCGCACCGGCGGCAGCAGGATGCCGAACTCCTCGGCCATCTGCTCGCGCACCTTCTGCACCCGTTCGAAGAAGTCGCCGCCCTGGGCCTTGTCGACGAGCGAGAGCAGGCCGAAGCCGAACTCCACCGCGAGCGCGTCCACCGGGCCCGGCACGCCGGTACCGGCCTGCGCCGGCTCCGGCGCCGCGCCCTGGGCAGCCTCGGCCCGGCTCGCCCCGAGGGCCACGGAGGGCCCCGCCGCCGCCGCGAGCTCGGCACTGCCAAGCTGCGCTCGGTAGCCCAGGAGCGCGAAGGCCGCGGCGAGCACCAGGGCGACAAGCTTCGAGATCGGCGTGAAGATGCCGAGGAACGCGATGACCGCCGCGAGGACGTAGAGGGTCCGCGGCGCCTGCAGCAGCTGGCGCACGAGGTCGCCGCCGAAGCTCACCTCCGACGCGGCCCGCGTCACGAGGAGACCGGTCGCCGTCGAGATCAGCAACGCGGGCAGCT
>JAJZIE010000067.1 GCA_021810725.1 Bacillota bacterium
GGGTCCAGTCGCTCCCTGGGGTCCCTGCGGTCCCATCGGTCCTTGCGGTCCTGCTGGCCCCCGCGCCCCTGGGGCGCCGACGAGGGATGTTCCCGACGTGGGCCAGCCCCCCCTAGAAGACCGGTGAAAAACTAATGGTAGGTAGTGGGAAAGCAAGGAGTAAAGCCGGCGGGTGTCGAAGGTGTAGGCCGAGGTGGGGGTAGTGCTCTCGAAGTCGGACGGGCAGGGGCAGATGTTCCAGTACATTCAGCTGGAGGACCTGGTGCCGCAGGATCACCTGCTGCGACGGATCCGGGCGGTATTGGATCTGAAGGCCATCTACGCGGCGACGGAAGGGTGCTACAGCGCCAATCGGGGTCGGCCGTCGGTGGATCCGACGGTGGCGTTCCGCATGATGTTGCTCGGGTATCTGTTCAACCTGCCGGAGCGCCGGTTGTGTGAGGACCTGCAGATGCACGCGGGATACCGCTGGTTCTGCGGGCTGGACTTCAACCAGAAGGTGCCGGACAGGACGACGCTCGTGAAGCTGCGCCGCCACCAGTGGGGCGAGGCGGTGTTCCGCGAGGTGATGCGCGCCGGCGTGCAGCAGTGCATCGACGCGGGGCTGGTCAAGGGCAGCGCAGTGGTCGTCGACGGATCCGAGGTGCGGGCCCGGGCGGCGATCAAGAGCCTGGAGGCTGTGGCCCCTGAGCAGTCGGTGGACGAGTTCGTCGACAAGGTCGTACGCGAGGACTCGGCGGAGGCTACACCGCAGGGACCGGCGGATCCAAAGGAGCCGCCGAGCTCCGGCAGCAGTGCGGCGGAGCCCGCTGCGAGCGAGCCGCGGAAGGCCGGGGACGAGAACTTCCACGGCGAGAAGTTCACGAACGAGACGCACCGCTCGAAGACCGATCCGGATGCCCGCCTGTTCCGCAAGGGCAACACCGGGGCCACGCTCAGCTACCTCGTGCACAACGCCATGGACCTCAAATCCGGCGTCATCCTCGCAACCACCGCCAGCCACGCCTACTCCGCCCAGGAACGCACCGCCGCCATCGACATGCTCGACGAGATCCAAGGCCAGTTCGGCCAAGAGCTCCTGCTGCGCTTCCTGCTGATGGACGCCAACTACACCGAGGCTCGGTTCCTCGCACAGGTCCTGAGCCGCGGCGTGGAGCCGATCGTTCCGACTGATAGAGTGGCTAAGTCGCCAGTTCCCGGCCCCTTGCGTCGTCGCCTGATCCCCCTCGAAACCGGCCGTACCCACCGCGACAAGGTGCACGCGGCCGAAGCCGCCAGACATGTGAGAGGCCGCGAGAGACCGCCCGAACTCGCCCGAGCCAGGACCCGCATCGAGCGCACCTGGGCCGAAGCCAAGGAGTGTCACGGCATGCGACGAGCCAAAGGCCTGGGCCTCGAGATGATGAACATCCAAGCCCTGATGACCGCCACGGTGCAGAACCTGAGGCGGCTGGCCAGTGTCCCCCGCAAGGAGGGCAGTGGCCAGGCGGCGATGCGGGTGGGCGGCGCCCACCTGCTTACGGCCCTCAATAGCGCCGCCGCCGCCCTTCACCACGTCCTCAACTCCTTGTTCCGCAGCCCCTGGTCTCGCCTGAATCTCTTTACAATCCCCGGTTTCTCACCGGTCTTCTAGAGAGGCCGCCGCGCCAGCCTATTGAGGGCAGTCCGCTAGCGTGCCGAAGAGCACAGTCGATCCCGTTCCCGCGGGACCCGCCACGCGGATCTGCATGCGAAAATCGGTCGTCATCCACGCGCCGCCCGGCGTCTGGTTCGGTCCCCGCAGTCGCGCGCGCCGGGAGCGCAAGCACCACCTCAGTGGTTTGCACACCAGGGATTTCGAGTGCGCACAGGGGACAAGCGAGGTTAGGTAGCCCCAGGGCGCGGTGGCAAGGTCAGCCCTCGGTGTACCCTGTGAACAGGCGTGGGATCGCGAGCGCGTGTAGCTGTAGCGACAGAACGGATATCAGCTGCGGCCCGTGGCCAAGTCCACCTCGTGCCTCGGGGCGCTGACGATCACACTCGGAAGGCGTTAAGCGCCCGCGCTATTCGCTGCCTTGAACAGGCGAAAATGGCGAGCGACCGCCACGCACCAGCGCGCCCACCGCTATCTCGATCGCGTAGGCCGCAAGTTCCAAGGGTTCAAGTTCGCCCAGCCCGCCGTGAGAACGAAATAGTCATCATCACGGTCGGCCCAGGCGGCTAACACGAACTGGCACCCATCCGGCGGAGGATCGCTCGGAACTGGTCACGAATCCCGATCCAACGGTGTTCTTCGCGCGACCTACGGGACTTGCTGCGGCATGGAGGGGTTAGCGTGCGCCTTGGCGTGCTTGTCGGATTTTTGGCGGCCGTCCTGCTGCTCGGCGCGTGCGGAACCACTTCCGCGCATCCCACGGCGCCTGCGCAATCCCAGGCGCCAACCCATACGACAGGCTCCAAGGCTCTCCGGAGCACAAACAAGACAATTCAAGTGAATCTCGCCAACGGTTCCCCCGCGCAGCTTCAGGCGCCTGCCGCGACGCTGCCTGGGCTCATGTTGACGGACGCGGACTTCGTCTCCACCCAGGATGGCTGGATCTCTGGCGGCGTTGGCGGTCTGGTCAACGGGCCCTCGCTGTCCGCCGGCATCATCGCGCGCACGACGGACAGTGGTCGCGGCTGGCGGGTCGCGCACCTACCGGGCCTCGTGCCGACGCAGCTTCTCTTTCTGAGTAGCAAGGTTGGTTTCGCCATCGCCGGTCACCCCGGCCAAACTGCAGGGAGAGCGCTTCCAGGACCCTTCGGCCTTCCCCAGGCGAACCTCATCCTCCGCTCGGGCGACGGGGGCCGGACCTGGGCAACCGTGTTCGACGCGGGCGGCAACGTGACCGATCTCGCCGCCGGCCAGGGCTCGATCTGGGCGACGACCGCCGGCACCTGCAGCTCCGGAACGTGCTCGGGCAAGATCTACGCGGCATCGCAGGCGCCGGGCTCTTCGTGGTCCACCCTCTGGACCGCTCCCGGAGCTGTCCTGTCGGTGGCGCTGAAAGGACAAAGGGCATGGGCCGTCGTCGCGACGGGCAACGGCAAGGGCAGTGCGGCGGAGGTCTACGCTAGCTCGGATGGTGGTGCCCACTTCGCCGAGCTTGCCACGCTGCCGACCACGTACGAGCTCAGCTACTTCTCGGACCCGTCGCAGTTGCAGGCGCAGATCACGTTCACGGACTCCCAGGACGGCTGGGTCACGCTCTGGTCGATGCAGAGTTGCGCCATGCATGGCTGTGACGTCAGTGACGTCTACCGCACGACCGATGGCGGGCACACCTGGACTAAGGAAACCAAGACGTCCATCGGCTGCGAGTTCGAGCCGGTCCTTGCGGCGTCTGGGCAGGACGTGGCGGTGGCCCAGGGGGTGAACCTCGCGGCCTGCCAGGGTCCCGAGAGTACGATCTTTCTCTCCCGGGACGGAGGCGGGACATTCAAGGTTGCTCAGCGCTGGCAGACCCTTGGCGTTACGTCTATGGGCTTCATCCCCGGCGGAGGGCTCTGGACTTTGGGCAGCGGGAACAACGCGCTGGCTGTGCAAGGCGCAGACGGAAGGTGGCAGCAGATCTTCCCTGCCCTTGCGCCGGTCGGGCCGATCGACTTCGTGAACGCCTCCGAAGGCTTCGGCGCCGGTGACGCGCTCGACCCCGGCGCGGTGCTGCGCACCACCGACGGCGGGCGCCTTTGGAAGGAGATTTCGACCATTCCGAACCTCGGCGTCGATGCGCTTGCCTTCCCCACCGCGAAGGTTGGGTACGTGTACGCGGCGTCCGTGGATTCGGAAGGGCAGGTCGCTGAGATCCTGCGCACAACCGACGGGGGCGTAACTTGGAGCCAGACGCACGCGCCGGCGTCGAGCAGCGGTGGAGCGCCAACGACGCTGAAGTTCTTCTCGGCCACCAGCGGTCTCTTCATCAACCTCTACGACTGCACCGACTCGTGCACGCCGGAGGTCGTGACAACCAAGGACGCCGGGAAGACGTGGCAGGTGTCGAAGTTCGGTGCGAGCGCCTATTCCCCGCAGTCGGCCACCGCGCTTGCGCCCAACCGGTATGTGGTCGGTTGGAGCGCGGACGGCCGTGCACTCACCTGGCTCGGACAGACGACCAACGGCGGCGTCACGTGGACGACCCTCTCGAACCTGCGGCTGCGGAGCGGTTCTTTGCTCATGGACTTCCCGACGCCCGATGTCGGCTATGTGATGGCGTTCGTCTACCACGCGCCCAACCAGGCGGGCACGTACGAACTGCTCACCACGTCAAATGGCGGAAAGACGTGGACGCAACACGTGTTTACATCACCCGTGGGGTGGGGCTCTTCTCTGGCGCTCGATTTCCTGGACGCAAGGCGGGGTTGGCTGCTTAATGGCTCTGTTTTGTGGTCCACCCACAACGCCGGACGCACGTGGATCGCGGTGCACACGCCAGTGCCGACCGAACCCTAGCACCAGCGGTCACACGCGGACACAGCACGACAGAACGAGCAGCTTCACGAGGTCGCGGTTCCCCTGGGCTCCATGGCTCACAGGTGCCCGTGCGGCACCGGGTCACACCCGAGAAGTGCACGCGGAGCCGCTGCAGCCGACCGCTCCCATGCGGCCCGTGCGCCCGCTCCGCAGTCGCTGAGCGCCGGGAGCGAAATTACCACCTCAGCGGTTTGCACACCATGGACTTGGAGTGCCCGAACGGCACGAAGTAGACGTTCTTGGTGATCAGCAGGGTGCCCAGATTGCGGGCGTTGAGACCTAGGATGTCGTTCGACGTGATCGCCAGCACCACCGGCCGCTCGTTGCGCAGCTGGGCCTTGGCCGCCATGAGGACGGGACTGTCGATGATCGCGTTTGCGAGCCTAGCCATGGTGCTGCCGGTGCAAGGGCAGATGACGAGGGCATCGAGCAGCTTCTGCGGACCCAGTGGCTCGACTTCAGCGATGGATTTCAGGGGTTCCTTGCCGGTTGCATCTTTGATGGCGGTCAGCCATTTCTCCGGCGTGCCGAAGCGAGTTGCCGTTGTGAGTATCGTGTTCGAAACGATGGGCAGTATGTCCGCTCCTTCTTCGCGGAGCCGGTAGATCGGGTCGACGGCCTCCTCGAGCGTGCAGTGGGACCCCGCCATGGCGAAACCGATGGTCTTGCCGGATAGCCGCATGCCCAGTCCTCCTCCGTCGCGGGTCAAGCCGCCTGTCGTCCGCGGGGCGTTGCGGCAACCTGCGCGCCGGCGCCGGGGCCCTGTGGCGATCAGCCGCATCGTATGCGCCCTCGCCCAGGGCGGTGAGCGGAGCCACCGACCGATTTCGCCCAGCTGCGCGGGCGCAGTTACCTGCCTGTGTGAGGCTCCGAACAGGCGGTCTGTGGCCCGGCCCCGAAGCATTCGGCCGTATGTCCGGATGCTACAGGCACTTGGCCCAAGACAGACCGACATAGGTATGGGTGACAAATCCGCTAATTGGTCTTCGCAAGGCCGTATTGCTAGATTATGCTGGTCGTGGTTGGACAAGAGGGGGCGTTCAATGGCCGAAGTGCGCATCGCTGGGGTTTCCAAGTATTTCGGCACGGCGCAGGTGCTGTCCGATGTCACCGTCGACATCGCGGACGGCGAGCTGATGATCCTGCTCGGCCCGTCGGGCTGCGGCAAGACCACCCTGCTGCGCACCGTTGCAGGACTCGAGGACGCGAGCAGCGGCGACATCTTCATCGAGGGCCGTCGCGTGAACGACTTGGCGCCGCACCGCCGCAACGTCGCCATGGTGTTCCAGAGTTACGCGCTCTACCCAAACCTCAGCGTCTACGAAAATATCGCCTTCCCGCTCAGAGCGCACAAGACGCCAGCGCACGAGGTCGACGGCCGCGTGCGGGCGGCGGCGGAGCGGGTCGGCGTCGTCGAGTTCCTCCGGCGCAAGCCTGCCCAGCTTTCCGGTGGCCAACGCCAGAGGATCGCGATCGCCCGGGCCATCGTGCGCGAGCCCCAGGTGTTTCTGCTCGATGAACCGCTGTCCAACCTGGACGCCCAGCTGCGCACGCAGATGCGCGCCGAGTTCGCCCGCCTGCAGCGCCAGCTGCGCACCACGACCATCCTTGTCACGCACGACCAGGTCGAGGCCATGACGATGGGCGACCGCATCACCGTGATGAGCGGGGGGCTGATCCAGCAGATCGGCACGCCGCTCGAGATCTACCGGCGGCCGGCCAACACTTTTGTCGCCGGGTTCATCGGCTCGCCACCCATGAACCTCGTCCCCGCGAGGGTCATGGCTCGCGACGATGGCCGGGGCCTCGCCCTCGCGAACGGCTGGATTCCCCTGCCGACGACGAGCCCGCTCGAGACAGACCGCGACGTCATCGTCGGCATCCGCCCCGAGGATCTCAGGATCGTGCCTGACGGGCAGGGTCTCATCTCAGGCAGCGTCGATCTGATCGAGTACCTCGGCTCGGAGACCCTGGCCGTCGTTGCCGACGGCGGGGTGGACTGGTCCCTCAGGGAGGGTGGCGGGCCCACCATGCGCCTGCACGAGATGGTCCACCTGAGCGCGGCGGGCAGCGCCATCTACGCCTTCGACGCCGCGACCCACGAGCTCATCGGCACGCTCGCAGAAGCATCCCCGAACGGTTCCGCACAGAACACAGTTGGAGGGTGACACATGCGTTCTACCCGGATGCTGATCGGCAGCGCCCTTGGCGCCGTCAGCCTGCTTCTCTCGAGTGGCGCGGTGGCGGCACAGGCCAAGGCGCCCGTCAAGTTGAGCTTCGATTTCCCGGTCGGGGTGACAGGCCCGCTGACGCGCGACATGTCCAACCTCGTGAACACCTTCAACAAGTCCCACCCCGGCATCCAGGTGACCCCGGTCTACACCGGCAGCTACCAGCAGACCGTGGCCCGGGTCGAGACGGACATCCAGTCCGGCACGCCGCCCACGCTCGCCGTCCTGACGAGCACCTCCGTCTACGACCTCTTGCGCCTTGGCGCGATCGCGCCGCTGGACAGCGTCGCCAAGCAGGGCGACTATTACCCCGCCCTGCTGCAGCCTGAGGTGAAGGGCCACTACTACGGCATCCCGTTCCAGCGCTCGACCGTGGTGCTCTACTACAACAAGACCCTGTTCAAGAAGGCCGGACTGAACCCGAACGTGCCGCCCAAGAACTGGACCCAGCTGGTCTCGGACGCTCAGGCCCTGCAGAAGATCGGTGTCAACGGCATCGAGATCCCCACCGATGGCACCTGCTACTGGGAGTTCGCGCCGTACGCCATCGAGGCCGGCCAGAACCTCGCCAACAGCAACGGCACGCAGGTCTACTTCAACTCATCCGCGGCTAAGACGGCTCTCAACTTCTGGATGGACCTCTCGCACAAGTACCGCGTCGAGCCGGGTGGCATCCTGCCCTGGGCCACAGTGCCTAGCGACTTCGAGGCGGGCACCGTGGGCATGATCGTCCACTCCAGCGGTTCGCTCGCCGCGATCCTCAAGACCGCGAAGTTCCAGGTGGGCGAGGCCTTCATGCCCGCCGACCACTCGAAGTACCTGACGGACCTCGGCGGCGGTGACTTCTTCCTCTTCAAGGCTGCGTCGTCCGCCCAGAAGAAGGCGGCCCTCACCTTCATCAAGTGGATGACCTCGCCGGCTCAGGCCGCCACATGGAGCAAGGAGACCGGGTACGTCGCTGTGACGCCCAAGGCCTATCAGGAGCCGGGCATGAAGAAGTTCGTGGCTGCCCACCCGCAGTTCCTGGTCCCGGCGGAGCAGCTGCAGTACGCGCAGCCCGAGCTCGCCACCTACCAGCTGGCGCAGGTCCAGGACACCCTCGACTCCGCGATCCAGTCGGTGCTCGACGGACAGGCGAAGGTCGGGCCCGCGCTCAACAGCGCGCAGGCGCAGGCGAACGCCATCCTGGCCCCCTACCGCTGACCCTCCAGCGCCCCATGTCGACACTCGTCAAACCCCTGACTCCGTCCGCCCAGGGGCCGGCGCCAGCCGGCCCCTGGAGGGCTTGGCTCGCCGGTCCGGGCGTGCGCTACCTGCTGCTCCTGCTACCGGCTCTGATGGTCGTGGCCTTCGTCGTCTACCCGACCGTTGCAACCGTGATCCACAGCTTCTACCGCCTGGACCCCGTGGGCCGCGTCACCGGCTTCGCCGGCGTGGCGAACTACCGCATGCTGTTCGCGGAGCCCGTGTTCCTGCAGGTTCTGCGCAACACCGCCATTTATGCCGTGGCGTCCGTGGTGCTCAGCATCGCTCTCGCGTTCGGCATGGCGATGCTCCTGAGCGGCAAGGTCTTCGTCAACCGCCTGCTGCTGCTCGGCATCTTCTCCCCCACGGTCATGCCGACGATCGCGGCCGCGAACATCTGGCTCTACTTCCTCGCGCCGCAGCTCGGCCTCTTCACGCACCTGCTTGGAGACTTCGGCATCAAGAACGCCAACCTGCTCGGCGAGCCCAACACGGCGCTCGGGGCTCTCGTGGCGCTCTTCGTCTGGAAGTACGCGCCCTATTTCACGCTGTTCCTGATGGCTGGCCTCCAGGCCATCCCCCAGAACGTGCGTGACGCGCTGCGCACGGAAGACCCGCATGGCTGGCACTCCCTGCGCAAGGTGGTGCTGCCGATCATGGCGCCGATGCTCGCCTTCGTGATCACGCTCGCCGTCATCTATGCCATGGAGACCGTGGACCCCGTCTATGTCATGACGCAGGGAGGCCCGGCGAACGGCACCAACCTCGTGATGTTCTACCTCTATCAGCTCGGCTTCAGCTACTACTCCTGGGGCCCCGCGGCGGCGCTGTCCGGCCTGCTCCTCGGCGGGCTCTCATCGCTCTCCGCGCTGTCCCTGATCGCTCTCGAGAGGAGGTCCTTCCATTGGGCGTGAAGCGGAGCCCCTGGCGTCGCGGCGCCGAGGGCGGCGTGCTCGCGCTGATCGCCCTGATCTGGGGCTTCCCCACCCTGTGGGTGCTCTACGCCACCTTCGCCGGTACGGGCACCACCGCCGGCTTCACCTTCGCGAACCTGATCGCCGCCTGGAACACGGCGCCGTTCGCGGAGTACACCCTGAACACGATCGTGATCGTCGGCGGACTGCTGCTTTCCCAGGGTATCGTCGGCCTGGTCGTGGGCTTCATCCTGGCCCGCTACGAGTTCCCCGGCAAGTCCCTGATCACGGCGATCTTCCTCCTGCAGATCGTGGTGCCGGTCTACGCGGTGCTGATCCAGGACTACCAGATCATCCAGGGACTGCACCTTCTGAACACGCGGGTCGGGATCATGCTGCCATACGCGGTCTCGGGCATCGCCGTCCTGGCCTTCCGTCAGGCGTTCCGCTCGGTGCCGCGCGAACTGGAGGAGGCGGCCCGCCTCGACGGTTACGACATGCTGGGCGTCTTCCGGCGGGTCTATCTGCCGCGGGTCGGCCCGGCGGCGGTGGCCTTCGCCGTGATCACCATCACCTACCACTGGACCGACTTCCTGTGGCCGCTCATCGTCACCAGCAGCGACGCCGCACGCCCTGTCGTCGTGGGCCTCGCCCTGCTCGCCGAGGCGAGCGAGTCCGGGCTGCAATGGAATCTCCTGGCCGCTGGCACGGCGATCGTGATCATCCCGGTGCTCGTCGTGTTCGCGATCGGCACCCGGCGCATCCTGGCGTCCTTCGCCGCCACCTTCGACTGGCACTGAACGCTGCCCGAAGGAGCTGTCCTCGTGCCCTCTGTCCGCATCTACCTGGTGCGCCATGCCGAGAGTCACGCCAACGTCGAGGGGCGGTTCAGCTGTCGCCCCCCCGGCCCAGGCCTCACTCCTCGAGGTCGCTCGCAGGCGCAAGCCGTCTGCCGGCGCCTGCTCGATCTCGGGCACACGCCGGGGCGCGTTCTCGTCAGTCCAATGCTGCGCGCACGCGAGACCGCGGCGCCCCTCGCGGCGGAGCTTGGGCTCGCCCCGGAGATCGACGGCGATCTTCGGGAGACGGGTCTCGGCGCCTGGCACGGCAACCTGATCCGCGATCTCGCCCCAACCGCCGCGTTTCGCCGTTGGCGCGAAGACCCCGAGGCTTTCCCGCCGCCAGGCGGCGAGCGGCCTTCCGAGATGGCGCGGCGAGTCCACCGGGCCCTTGCCCGCGGGGTTGCGGCTTCCGTCGGAAAGCCGCTCGCCGCGTTCAGCCACCTCGACCCGATCGTCTCGCTGCTCGCCACCGTGGACGGCGGGCCGCACCCCCCCGCCCCAGACCTGCCGTGCGGCGCCATCGCGCTCCTGGACTGGGACGGTGTGCGCCTGGACTTTGTCGGCGTGGTGCTGCCGTAGGCGAGGCGAATGCCCGCGATTCGCGCGAGCATCGCGGAGCGGGTGTGAGTTTTCCTTCCAGGCGCGGCGTCCCGCGGAACACCAAGTTGGGCCTGGCTACGCCCGTAGCGCGGGCCCCAACTTTTTTGCCAGCACCTCCGCCGGACCGGCCTCAGATCGGTCGCTTGCGCATGCCAGCCGGCGAACCGTCTAGCCTTCCGAGGCTGCCGCGCGGCCCCGCTTCTGGGCGACGAGAATCGGGATCCCCGCCGCCAGCGCGATCAAGAAAGCCAGCGTGAACCAGCGGAAGGCCGTCC
>JAJZIE010000068.1 GCA_021810725.1 Bacillota bacterium
CCTTGACGGCTCCACACGCGCTGCACGTCTTGGACGACGCGAAGAACCTGGGAGCCACCACGAGGTGCGAGCCGTACCACTCCGTCTTGTATGCCAGCATCCGCCGGAACTCCGACCAGCCAGCATCCGAGATGTGCCGAGCCAGATGCCGGTTACGCACCATGCCCCGCACGTTCAGATCCTCGACCACGATCACCGACTTGGTTTTCGCCAGTGCCGTGGTCGCCTGGTGCAGGAAGTCTTGCCGCTGGTTCCTGATCCGCCGGTGCAGGCGCGCGAGCCGCATGGCCGACTTGCGCCGGTTGTGGGAGCCCCGCTGCTTGCGGCTGTGCGCCTTGGACACCCGCTGCAGGCGGCGCAGCGAGCGATCCAGCGCCTTAGGCGATTCGAGCACGGTCCCGTCCGACAGCACCGCGAAGGACGAGAGGCCGAGGTCGACGCCGACGACCGGCCCCGCCACCGGCACGGGATCCGGCCGCTCCCGCTCGACGGTCAGGGATACGTACCAGCGATCCGCCTCGCGGCTGATGCTCGCCGAGAGGATCCGGCCCCGAAACTTGTCGGTCGCCCGCCCGCGCCAGAAGTTGCCGAAGGCACGGTCCAGGTCGCGCAGCGACTCCTGTAGCGAACACTTCGAGACCTCGACCCACCACGGGGCGTTCCCTCGCTTGAAGATGTTCCACAGGCGATGGAGTTCGGCTCCGTGCGACACGCTTTCTTGGTGTTCGATCCGCTCCTTGCCGAGCGCGAGGCCCCAGTTGAAGGCGAACCGTGCCGTGCCGGCGTGCTTCGCAAGCAGGTCGCGCTGGGATGCCGTCGGGTCCAGCTCGTAGCGGTAGGCTTGGTGGACCAGCATCCGGCTCCCTCCTTCGCGCTGCCGGCCCTGTCTTTGGGATCCATCTAACCTGGATGGCTTTACCGAGATGTGGACACTGTTACGAGCCCTCAGCCGTCTCCGGCATGGTTCGGTCCGTGGCTCCCGCGCTCACTCCACCTGCAGTGCCAGCTTGAGCGTATGCCCGCCGGCGGTGATGACGACCGGCCAACTACCCGGCGTCGTGCTGGTGCCTACCCTCCAAGACCAGACGACCTGGCCCTCGCCGTCCGCCTTCCGCGCCGCGAGGCCGGCTGCCCGGCTCGGCCCGCTCGCGTACAGGACCTCGATCGTCGCCAGCACTCCCGGGGTGGTGCGGATCTCGACGCTCGCGTACTGGCCAGGCGCCACCCGGAGCGACGAGGCCACCACCGTCAGCCCCTTGGCGGTGAGGCCAGTGCTCCCGCCGGTCTGGACGCCTCCCTTCGGGCAGTCCCGGTCGCCGTTGCCGCAGATCCCGGTGGTGACGGACGCGTCCGCCGCCGCGTTCGTGAAGTCGATCGTGCCGCGGCCGTTGACGATCCAGGCTGGATGGATCTCGTTCCAGCCGTGGTCCTTGTCGTCCACCCAAGCGCCCCACACGGTGATGGCCTGCCCCACAGCCGGCACCCGGACGTGAGGCTGATCCATGGGAATGATCTCGACGACGACGTTGCCGCCTTGGTACCGGTCGTTGCCGCTTGAAAGCAGCCCCTTGTACCTCGGCGCCAGTCTGACGTCCAGATGCCAGTCCCGGTCGGCCTCACGACGCTCGCTCACGACGACTCCCGCCGCCATCCGGCAAGCGGACAGCAGCTTGAACCGGTAGGTGTGGTAGACGCCCGCGGACCAGTCGGGGCGGCACTCTGGGCGAGCGCGGCTGGCCGCGATGGCGGCGATGGCTCGCACGGGGCCCGCCGGCGACGGCGCAGCGGGACTGGCCCCGGCCGCCTGCACCGGCAGGACGGCCACGAGCGCCACCATCAGGGCGCCAAAGGCGACAGCCGCAAACCGCGCCAGCGAGCGCGGCCACAGGCCCCTGCGCAAGGCCACGAGAACGAGGCCGGCGGAGAGGAGCAACGTCTCGATCGACCAAGACAAGCGACCATCTCCCGACTCTCCGGGCGGGGCTGGCAAGACGCGCTGGGAGCCACCCGGCAGCACGGTAGCGGCCGGGTCGTCCCCGTGGCGCGCCCGCGCTCTAGCCGGCCAGTTCCCTGGCGATGGCGATCTCCCCGCCGTACTCCTTCCAGTCGTCCACCGGGGTCTCAAGGATCAGCGGCAGCGTGCGGATGAACTCGTTGCGCAGGATGGCCCCTATGCCTTCTCGCCCGATCTGGCCTAGGCCGAGCTTCTCGTGCCGGTCGCGGTGGGACCCGAGCGTCTGCTTCGAGTCGTTGAGGTGCATGGCGCGGACGTGCTCGAGGCCGACGATGTCCTCGAGCTCCCCGACCATGTGCGCCACGCCCTCCGGTGTACGCAGGTCGTAGCCCGCGGCGAACAGGTGGCAGCTGTCGAGGCAGACGCCGAGACGCTTGTCCTGCACGCGGTCAAGGACCTCGCGGATCTGCTGGAACGTGCAACCCACCTCGCTGCCCTGGCCGGACATCGTCTCGAGCAGCAGCATGGTCTCGCCGGTCGGCACGGCGAGCACATCCTTGAGCGTCGCCACCAGCCTGTCGATCCCCGCCTCAGGCCCGTCCCCCTGGTGACTCCCGGGATGGAAGTTGAGGAACTCGCCGCCGAAGCTGCCGGCGCGCAGGAGGTCCTCCCGCAGCACCATGCGGGCGAACTCCGCCACCTTCGGGTCGCGGCCCGCCGGATTGACCGTGTACGGCAGGTGCCCGACCGTGTCGCGCACGTCGGTCTCGCGGCTCAGCACCTTGAAGCGCTCCGCCTCTTCCGCGGGGATCTGGCGCGCCGCGCCGCCGCGCGGATTCCTGGTGAAGTACGCGAAGGTGTTGGCGCCGATCGCCTGCGCGTCCGCGATCGCCTTCGGAAGGCCCTGGCTGATCGAAAGATGCGCCCCAAGCCTCAGTTGCGTCATGAGGCGTAGTCGTAGAAGCCGGCGCCAGACTTGCGGCCCATGCGGCCGGCGCGCACCAGCTGGTGCAGCAGCAGCGGCGGCTTATAGGCCGGGTCGCCGAACTCCCTGTAGAAGTAGTCCATGACGGCGTAGCAGACATCGACGCCGGTGAAGTCGAGCAGGGTGAATGGACCCATCGGGTGGTTGAGGCCGAGCTTCACGGCGGTGTCGACGTCCTCGACGCTCGCGACGCCCTCCTCCACCACCTTGCAGGCCTCCGCGAGGAACGGCATCAGCACGCGGTTGACGACGAAGCCCGGCTGGTCCTTCTGCACCGCGATCGGCGTCTTGCCGAGCTGCGTCGCGAAGGCCTGGGCCTCGGCCATGGTCGCGTCGCTCGTGTTGTAGCCGCGCACCACCTCGACGAGCTTCATCACCTGCGCCGGGTTGAAGAAGTGCAGGCCGCAGGTGCGGTCGGGCCGTCCCGTGACGCGACCGATCTCGGTGATCGACATCGAGGAGGTGTTGGTGGCGAGGATCGCACCCGGCCGCGCCACTTCGTCGAGGCGGCGGAAGATCGCCTTCTTGGCCTCGAGATCCTCGTAGATCGCCTCGACGCAGAGGTCCGCGCTGCCGAGAGCGTCGAGATCCTGCTGGAAGCTCAGCCGCGAAAAGATTTCGGCGGCCGCCTCCTCGCTGAGCCGTCCCTTGGCGACCGAACGCCGGTCGATTTCCCGGATGTAGTCCTGCGCGCGCGCAAGCTGCCGCGCATCCGTCTCCACCACGGTCACCGCGAGGCCCGATTGCGCCGCGACGTGGGCGATGCCCGATCCCATGGTGCCGGCGCCGACGACGCCGAGGGTGCGAATCTCCGACATGTCGCTCCTCCTCGCTCAGCTACGTTCGATCGCCATCGCGATGCCTTGCCCGCCGCCGATGCAGAGCGACGCCACGCCGCGCCGCAGGCCGCGGCGCCGCAACTGATAGGCGAGCGTCAGCAGCAGACGCGCTCCGCTGGCCCCCACGGGATGGCCGAGCGCGACGGCCCCACCCTGCACGTTGGTGCGCTCGCGCGGCAGCGAAAGCTCCTTCTCCACCGCGAGGTACTGCGCCGCGAACGCCTCGTTGACCTCGAAGAGGTCGACGTCGTCGAGCTTCCAGCCGGCCATCTTGAGCGCGCCGCGGATCGCCTCGACCGGCCCGATGCCCATGTAGCGCGGATCGACGCCGACGGTGGCGTAGCCGGCCATGCGCGCGAGCGGCTCCACGCCCGCCTTCGCCACCGCGTCCTCGCCCGCGACGACGACGGCCGCGGCCCCGTCGTTGATGCCCGAGGCGTTCCCCGCCGTCACCGTGCCATTCTGGCGGAAGCGCGCGGGCAGCTTCTGCAGCTTCTCCATGCTGGTCTCGCGCGGATGCTCGTCGCGGACCACGTCGCCCTTCTTGCTGGCGACAGGCACGATCTCCTCGGCCATGAGGCCGTCCGCCGCGGCCCGCAGCGCCCGCTGGTGGCTCTCGAGGCTGAAGGCGTCCTGCGCCTCCCGGGAGATCTCGTAGCGCTCCGCGAGGTTCTCCGCCGTGTCCGCCATGGCGCAGCCGCAATAGTCGTCCGTCAGGGTGTCCCAGAGGGCGTCCAGCACCTGCGCGCCGCCGAGGCCCCAGCCGAACCGCACCCCCTGCAGATGGTAGGGCGCGTTCGACATCGACTCCGTGCCGCCGGCCAGCGCCGCCCGCGCCTCGCCGAGCACGATCGCCTTGTAGGCCTGGACCGCGGCTTCAAGTCCGCTGCCGCAGAGCCGGTTGACCGTCAGGGCCGGAACCCGTTCGTCGAGGCCGGACCTGAGCGCCACGTGCCGCGCGAGGTAGGCGGCGCCTCGCCCCGCCTGGATGACGTTGCCGAAGAAGCAGGCGTCGAGGTCGCCGGGCGCGAATCCGCTGCGCGCGATCGCCCCCTTGGCCGCGTACACCCCGAGCTCCAACGCGGAGACGTCCTTCAGTCCCCCACCGAAGCTGCCAAACGCCGTGCGTGCGCCCTCGACCACGTAGACCCGCGTTGCGGCCATCACTCCGCCTCCTCCATGCGATGCTTCTCCCTCAGCCTTAGGCGCTCGGACCGCCGCTCGGCCGCCTGGCGGAAGCGCAGGCGCTCCTCGTCGCTCTCGAGCTCGAGCCTGGGCACCTCGGTCGGCGCACCCTGCCCGTCCACGGCGACCATGGTCAGATAGGCCGTCGACGTCCGGCGCCGCTCCCCCGTCAAGAGATTCTCGGAAAAGACCTCCACCTGCGCCTCCATGGAGCTGCGCCCGACCCAGTTGAGCCAGGAGCGCACGACGATCGCCTCTCCGACATGCACCGGTCCCTTGAACTCCAGGCTGTCGGCCGACGCCGTGACGACATTGCAGCGCGCGTGCCGAAAGCAGGTGATCGATGCCGCGATGTCCATGAGCTGCATGACTCGCCCGCCGAAGATCGTTCCGAGCGGGTTCGCGTCGTTCGGCATGACGATCTCCGTCATCTCCACGCGCGAGTCCGACACATGCCTCGCCAATATACCACCACCAAACTGAAGCTACCGTTTCCCAGGGGTGAACACAAGGAGCGGGAACCGGACCTTCGCGCCCGAAATCGACGCGAAACGCCCTGCGCTCATGGTAGGATCGGCGTGGAGGGATGCGCCATGTCGGACGGACGCCTGCCGGAGCGACTCGCGGAGGTGATCGCCCAGCGCCATTGCACCGCACCGGACGTGCCGCTGCCGTCCGAACGGCGTCTCGCGGCCGAACTCGGAGCGAGCCGCGCCATGGTGCGCGAAGCTCTCGCGATTCTGCGCGCCCAGGGCCAGATCCGCGGTGATGGCGGGCACCCCGCCGTGGCGACGGTTGTGCAGGCGCGTCCGGAGCCGCTGCTTGCCGACCACGCGGCGATGCTGGAGGCGCGCAGCGTGCTGGAAGGCGAGGTTGCGGCGCTGGCCGCCCTGAGGACGGGCCCAGAGGAGTATGCGCGGCTCAGGGACCGCCTGCGCTCCCTTTTCGCGGCCGAGTCGGCCGAAGCCGCCTGGCGGGCCGAGGCCGATCTCCATCGGGACCTCCTGGCCGCGGCCGGCAACCCCATCCTCGAAAGTCTTTGCCTGCCCCTGCTCGAGGCGGCCTATTGCGAGCCGCCGGAGGCGACCGGCCCGGAGCGGCTGCGCGCGCACCAGCGCCTGATCGCCGCGATCGGCCGACAGCAGCCTCAGCTGGCGCGCGACATGGTGCTCGAGCTTCTGGCGCCGCGGGAAGTCTCGCCCGGAGTTACAGGTAGCGATTGAACCAGTCCAGGATCGCCCGGTAGCGGTGCACCCTGTGCCACGGCTTGCCGCCTCGGCTCATGCCATGGCTCTCTCCCGGATAGCGGAGCATCTCCACCGTCCTGCCCAGAAGGCGCAGGGCGGTGAACAGTTGCTCGCCCTGCTCGATCGGCAGGCGCATGTCCTGTTCCTGGTGCTCGATCAGCAGCGGCGTGCGGATCTCGGACGCGTAGGTGAGCGGGGACTGCTGCAGGTAGGGCGCCGGGTCCTCCCACCAGAGCGGACCGTACTGGGGCACCCGCTCGAATCCCGTGTCGGATGTGCCCATGGCGCTCATGCGGTTGACAACGGAGCGCATCGTCACCGCGGCGCGGAAGCGCCTCGTGTGCGAGATCGCCCAGTTCACCATGAACCCGCCGTAGCTGCCGCCGGCGATGCCGAGCCGCAGCGGCGAGATGCGCGGATAGCGGCGCACGGCCTCGTCCAGGGCGGCCATGACGTCCCTATAGTCCTTGTCGCCCCAGCGGCCGACGATGGCGTTGCAGAACCCCTCGCCATAGCCCTGGCTGCCGCGGGGGTTCGTGAACAGCACGGCATAGCCCGCCGCGCGCAGCAGCTGGAACTCAAGGTGCAGGCGCATGCCGTACATGCTCATCGGGCCGCCGTGCACCTCGACGACAAGCGGTACGCCGACCTCGTCGCCGTCCGGCATCAGCAGCCAGCAGTCGATATCCGGGCCGCCCTGCGCGTTCGCGAGAAAGTGCTCGGGTCTCCTGATCGACTTCCGCAGGCTCTCCGGCAGGAAGCCCGCGGCGAGCCGACGTTCCTCCTCCGCCTGAGCCAGAGCGATGACCGACACCTCATCGAAATCCGCATAGGCGATGGCGAAGCCGACCTCCGGATGATGGTCGAAGGCGTAGATCACGCGATCGCCTGTGACCAGGGGCCGCAGGCCGCCGTCCCCGAGCTGCCAGATGCCGACCCGGCCCTCGTCCGAGACCTGGGCGTAGACCGAACCGCCGTGCGCCACGAGGCGCATGCCGCCCGGCGCCCCGAGATCGGTACCGCTCTGGTCCCCGAGGGAACGGTCCAGGGCGCGGCTGAGGCAGCGCACCCCGTCCCCTTCGCTCCAGGCGTACAGGCGCGTGTGGCCGTAGCCGAGGTCGATCGGGTCGTCCGCCGCGAAGTAGACGGTCTGACCATCCTCCGCGAAGGTATGGGCCATGACGCCGAGACGTCCGTCCGTGAGGCGCCGCGCGCTGCGCAGGCCAAGGTCGTAGAGGTAGACGTCCTCGAGGCCCGGCCGCCGCTCGGCGTCGGGACGGCGGTAGGACAGGAACGCGATCCTGGTGCCGTCCGGCGACACCACGGGCTCCTGGCAGTCGAAGGCGCCGCTCTGCAGGATGTCGATCCGGCCGCCCACCACGTCCATCAGGGCGAGCGCCTTGCGCGTATCGGGCAGGAAGCCCTCTCCGTCGAGCTTGTGGTAGAGCGACTTGATCCGGCGGACGTCTTGGCTATAGCGGATGTACGGGTCCTCGCTCTCCTGCGGCTTGCCCGAGCGCAGGCGTTCGTCCTTGAGCGGCAGGATCAGGACCAGCCGGTCCGGCCCAAGCCAGGCGAAGTCGGAGACGCCGTAGGTGAGGTCCGTGAGGACCCGCGGCTCGCCGCCGTCCGATGGCATCAGCCAGAGCTGCGCCGGACCGTCGGTGCGGCGAAGGAAGGCGATCAGCCGGCCGTCCGGGGAGAAGAGGGGATGCTGGTCCGAGGGTCCGGAGGTCATGGGCCTTGCGTCGCCCGATGCGATGTCGAGACGCAGGATGCGGCTCTTCTGCCGGTTCTCTTCAGGGACAAAGAAGGTCTCGGTGACGAGCAGACTCCTGCCGGCCGGGTCGAACACCGGCTGGCCGATTGCGCGAACGCCCATCAATACCTGCGGGTCCAGGGCCCCGCAGCGCTCAAGGTTGTTCATGTGCTTCCCATTCCGCACCGGTGCGGGGGCTCCTGCAGAGGGCCCCCAGGCGGCTCAGCCGATGAAGGAACACCAGAACGCCTCGGTGGCTTGGTCCGGATCATGGCCGAAGAAGACGGCCGCATCTTCCGCCGCGGCAACGGCCCGCAGGCGTTCGACGCTCGCCTGACCCCGGGCCCTGTCCGTCATCGCGCCGAGAATGTCCTCGTCCCAGTTGCGTCGCGTGTAGACCGCGTCGACCGTAAGCAGGATCGTCCGCCCCCCCTGAGGCCTCAGCAGGAGCGACAGGTGGCCCGGCGTGTGCCCGGGGGTGTGGATCAGCCGGACACCCGGCATCGGCTCAAAGCCATCCTGCACAGCCTCGTAGCGCAGGCCGAGATCGATCCACTCCGGGAGTTCGGGATCCTGCCGCAGTGCAGCGACTTCATCCGGGTGGGCCAGCACGCGCGCGTCCTGGAACAGCGCGCTGCCCCCCGCGTGGTCAAAGTGCGCGTGTGTGAAGATGACCTCGCCGATATCCCGCAGGCGCAGTCCCGCACGGACCAGCACCCGGTCGATCATGTCCTCGTCCGTCATCTGCGGCAGAATGAGATCGCCGGGCTCCATCTCACCGAAGTAGCGCTCGTTGCCGATGCAGCCCATGGGCATGCCGGTGTCCACGAGCCATGTGCCCTCGTCGCCCCGCAGCAGATAGGCCCAGATCGGGATTCGCACCACGTCTCCCACGGGATGCCCTGTCACGAGCTGGGATCGATCGATCAGGCACGAGCCCATGTTCAGGAACCGTACGTCGCGCAGCATGGCAAGCCTCCGTTTCCGCGTTCGGCACGGACGATCTGCGCTCAGGTTTGGCGACAGCGGGTCGGAGCTCCTGCCGGCTGCGTTAACGGCCACGCCTAATGCGCGGCAGAGCGCCCGAGCGTCGAGAGCCAGCGGCCGACCGGGTTGGTGCCGCGCTGGACGTCCCGGACGGTCAGCGGCACCGGGATGCTCGGATAGATCGCCGCAGCCTCGCGGTGTAAAAGGTCCCTGGGCGGCTGAACCGCCAGTTGGTAGACGATGTCCGTCTCGGCCGCGGCAAAGCCCTGCTCCCCGCCCACTTCGAGATCCTCCCCGGTGGGCTCCCCGACGACGGGGCCGATGCCGAGGCTTAGAAATTCCTCGGCGAGCAGGACAGACCCGCTGAAGCTGCCCCAATTGGTAACGATGTAGGCATGGCGCCAAATGTCGTACTGCGCGTTGTACAGCTGCTGCGTCACCCCCTCCACAACGCTGTAGTAGCCCCCCGGGTCGCCTTGCACGTCGATCACGATGTTGCGCGCTCCTTGGCGGACCACCGCCGCGAGGAAGCGCCTGAGCCCATGCAGCACGCCGACCCCCGGATCAAAGCCTCTCAGCCAGAAGACGCCGTAGCGACCGGCCACGACGCGCCAACCGTACGGCAGCGCGGTGACTGGGACGCCCGGCGGAGCGATGAAGCGGTCGGCGAACGCCGCTTGCGCCTTGGCGACGCGCTCAAGGTAATCGGGCCAGGTCACGAACGACAGCTTGAAACGCTCCACGCGGCCCTGCGCGTTCTCGAGCACCATCTGCACCTTTCCCTGGCCGTCGACGGCATGGAGCCACTCGAGGGCGTAGCGGGCGCTCAAGTAGGAAAGGCGGCATGCCGTGTAGCGCACGTTGTAGTCGCTGCCGGCGATGTAGCCGCGCAGGATGGCGGTGATCTCCGCCGGCGTCTGGCCACCAAGCGACAGGACTTTGTCTCCGACGGCGATACCTCTTGGCGATCCCGCCACGGGCACGGTCACGAGCCCGTCGCTCGTCCAGTAGAACGCGAGCGGCAGGTAGCGTCGGGCGCTAAAATCCGGCCACACCAGGGCGTGCGGGTTCTGGAGCGAGGCGATGAGGCTCGTCACGAGGCCCAAGTATCGCCAATTCGGCATGGGTTTCGCCGCTAGTCGCGCATCTGTCGCCGCGAGGCGTCGGAACTGGGCAAGCCTGCGTCCCCCGAGCCCCGTCTCGTTCCGCTCGACCGTCGCCGCGATCTGCCGCAGGTCGTGCTGACGGGCCGGCTGGTCATTGAGCGGCTGTACGAGCGGCAAACCGGCCACCAGGACCGTCAGGGCGGCCACCGCGAACGTTCGCACGCTGATCGTCTCCTCTCGGGCTGAGCGCCACGCCGTTTGACAGTTTGTGGCTTCCGCGTGGTTCGCTGTTCGCCTGCCACGATTCCCCATCTCCGGCAAGGAGTTCGCTCGCCGCTCGCCCGGCACCGCCCTGAACGCGATTTCTCCCGTCCGTCTGCCTAGGGCCGAATGGTCACGTTCGTCCCTGAAACGTCGCCCACCGCAAGCCAACCCGAACGCCGGTCGCTTCGGGCACTTGAGGCTGCTGCCGCCGATCGGCGGACCCCACCCTGTCCTTGCCAGTTCTGATGTCTC
>JAJZIE010000069.1 GCA_021810725.1 Bacillota bacterium
TAGATCCGACACCATCTCGCATCTCCGGCCCTGCTGTGCGCAGGACATCTCCAGGACCTGTTTCTTCCGGTCCAGATCGTACTTCTGGTCGCGACTGGACACACGGGCGTAGGCGACGGTGCGGCGCGCATCCGGGGCGCTGCGGTACAGTTCGGGTTTCAGATTGCAACAATCGTAGCGGCGGTGCCTGCCGGTCGTATGCTCCGGAATGAGCTTGCCCTCTGCTTCCCACCCTCTGAGCGTCGTAATAGATAAGACCAAAGCCTTCGCAGCCCCACCGATCCCAACGAATCTTTCTGCATATCGGACCGGTTGATATAGATTTAGTGACATTTCTAGCGAACTGTTCAAACCCTCTCGTCTGCCGCGACCTGGACCTTCTGCGTGCCCTCGCTGCCTACGGCGGCGTCCGCGTCCACATGACGGTCACGGTGCTGGACCAAGAACTCTGGCGCCTGCTCGAGCCGATGACGCCGAATCCCCTGGGCCGCCTGGCCGCCGTGGCGGAACTCAGCGCGGCCGGCATTCCCACGAGCGTCTTTCTCGCTCCGGTGGTCCCGCTGGTCGGCGAGGACGACGCGCTCGAGGTGCTAAAGGCCGCCGCCGAGGTGGGGGTCGACGCCGTGATGGTGCAACCTCTGCGCCTGTCGGCGGGAGTGCGCGAATGGCTCCTGCCACGGCTCGACCACCGCCTGCCCGGCGTGGGCAGGGAGATCGCGAACCTGTACCAGGGACGGGAGACGCTGGCTCCACAGGCGCGCCGGCGCCTTATGGCGCCGATCCAGGCCCGGCGCGACAAGCTTGGGCTGGGCCGGCCTGTGCCGCCGCTTTGCGAGCGCCACGACCAGTTGGCGCTGTTCGGCGTCGCCTACGATGCGTCCGAGCCCAACCACCCGCCTGCCTAGACGCCCGCCCGGCGCAGTTCCTCGCATGCCCGGCAGCCGCTGCAGTAGTGGAGGCGCGAGCCGAACACCTGCTTCGCGGTGCGTACGGACGGAAGTTCCTGCGCCGCGTCGTCGCCGTGCACGGTGACCTCCGCGGGCGCCAGGGTGATGAGGGACGACACGAGCACGTCCTCGAGATTGATCTCGGCCGCCTGGCTTTCGAGTCTGAAGTCGACCGTCACCTCGTCGGGCAGTGGCTGCATGTGCTCGTCCCGCAGTTCGAACCGGCCGTCAGCTTGCACCATCACGTGCACCTCAGGCACCTTGGGCGTCTGCACCTCGACGAAGTAGCGGAGCAGGCGTACGAACTCCCGGTATTCGCGGTCGATCAGGAACTCGTCGACCGCGGCGTCGACGTCGCGCTCGAGATCCAGGACATAATCCTTCAACCTGAACGTCACGAAGCCGTCCAGATTGACGGCGCGGTGCTGGCTGAGGTAGTCACCGATGCGAATGGCGAGGCGGGAGGTCAGTCCGCGTCTCGGCGCATCGGCCCTGGCGCTATCGAGGATCTCCTCGCGCTCGACCGGGTCGAACTGGCCGTAGTGGCGACGGATCAACTGGCTCAGGAGTTCCGGCTCGAGGTTGGCGACGATATGCTGCGCGAGCGCGTGCGCGACCTCGCGGCCGACCTCCTCGTCCGCCTCGCGGTCAGGCCAGTGCAGGCCCAGCCGCAGCGCCGCACGCTGACGCTCCTCGCGAATCGACACCTGCGTGCGTCCCTCGAACCGCTCGAGGTGCTTGCGCAGCAGCTCGATGAGTTCATCGGTGTGCCGCGAGGCTTCGATCGAGAGGACATCCATCGTCACCACGCTCCCCAACCGAAGGTCGCCCACAGTATATGAGCGCGGCTGCAGGTGCATACAACGCACTCCTGCCGCCTTTGCCAATCCGTCGAATGCTTCGTTTGGCAGCACCCGACAAAACTGACGGTCCGCCTATAGCGTCTCCCTCTCGTCATTTGCATAGGGGGCGACGCGACGGCAATAGGGTCGACCAATCGCCTGCCATTGGCGTCCGCTCGCCCTCTCGTCCCTGCGCCTTCGCCCTGCGCATCGCTGCCGACGTACAGGGCCGGCGTCGTTGGAGCACCATAGGCGGTGTGCCTGTGGTCAGGCAGGAGGCCAAAGCCCATTCGCTGAATTGGGCGAACGGGCCAGCCGTTGTTTTGCGGTCCGGCCATGAACGAGGAGGTGCGGTCGTTGGCCGATGAGCGCGTCACCGAAGCGATGTTGCGCAACTGGCACGACGAAGTGGAAGGAGCTTATACCTACCGGGAGCTGGCCGCCGGCGAACCGGACGAGCATCGCCGTTCGATCCTGATCCGGCTCGCGGAGGCGGAGGAACATCACGCTGCCCTATGGGAGCAGCACATGCAGGAGCTCGGCATCGCCATCCCGGACAAGACCGCGGTCGAGAGCAAGCTCAAGCGCAGCCACCGCAGCATGTCGCGGGAGGCCTGGCTCAAGCGTCTCGAGGCGGACGAGCAACAGGACGTCGGCAAGTATCGCGACCTCCTGGGCTGGCTGCCCGCAGGCGAGGTGCGCAAGTCTGTCGCCATGATGGCGCAGGAAGAGGCGGGGCACGCCGAGAGCCTTTCGGCCCTCGTCCACCAGCACAGCCCGAGCGATGTGCTGAGCCGCATCCTTGGGCGCGAGCACTGGCACGTCACCAGCTCGAGCGGCTGGATCGGCGACGCCATCTACGGGGCCAACGACGGCCTCGGCGCCATCTTCGGGATCGTCGCCGGCGTCGCGGGCTATACCCATGGCGCAAGCCACCTGATCGCCGTATCCGGTCTCGCCGGCATGCTGGCGTCGGCGCTTTCCATGGGCAGTGGCGCCTACCTCGCCGCAAAGGCGGAAGGCGAGGTGCACCAGGCCGAGATCGCGCGCGAGAAGCGCGAGCTCCAGGAGTCCCCGGCTGAGGAGCGGGAGGAACTGGCGCTCTTCTACCAGCTCAAGGGGCTCTCGGAAGAAGAGGCGCACGAGCTCGTGGACCGCCTCTCCAGCAATCCCGACGCCATGTTGAAGACCCTTGTGCAGGAAGAGCTCGGCCTCACCGAGGACAGCGCGCCCAACCCGATCGTCTCGGCGGCTAGTTCATCCCTGGCGACGGCCATCGGCGCGATCGTGCCGGTCATCCCCTTCTTCTTCATGCAGGGCACGGCCGCGATCGTCGTGGCGGCCATCATCTCGCTGGTCGCCCACTTCATCGTCGGCGCGCTCAAGACCAAGGTGACCGCCCGCAACTGGTTCTCGAGCGGCCTGGAGATGACGATCGTCGGCGCCATCGAAGGCGCGATCACGTACGGCCTGGGACTCCTCTTGGCCGGTGTCTGACATGCCGGACCCAAGCGGCCTCGTCGCCATCTGGGATCGCCTCGAGCTCGCGGGCGTGGGCGTCGGCTGCGTCGGCCGAGCCGAGGACGGCACGGGCGTCACGGTCGTCGTGCTTCCGGAAGGCTGCACCGGCTCCGCAGACGTGCGCGGTGGCGCACCGGCCACGCGCGAGACCGACTGCCTGCGCCCCGAGAACCTGATCGCCGGCCCGCACGCCGTGTGTCTCGCCGGCGGCAGCGCTTTCGGCCTCGCGACGGCCGACGGCGTGATGCGGGCTCTGCGCGACGCGGGGCGGGGCCTTGCCTTCGGCGGTGCCCGCATCCCCATCGTGCCCGCGGCCGCGATCTTCGACCGTGCCGCCGCCGAGGGGCGCTGGCCGGACGCGGAAGCGGGCCGGACAGCCGCGGAACGGGCGCTGCGGCTGGACGCCGCGGTGCCGCGCGGCAGCGCTGGTGCCGGCAGTGGCGCCAGCGTCGGCAAGCTTCTGGGGCCCGAGGCAGCGATGGCGGGCGGTCAGGCCGCCATCACCCTGGTCGCCGCAGACGGTATGAAGGTCGGCGCGCTGGCCGTCGTGAACGCGCTTGGCTCGATCGTGACGGAGGGCGGCGCCGTCCTCGCAGGCCCCAGGTCCCCAGGCGGCGTTCCCCTCCCCTCCCTGCCGCTTCTGGCTTCCGGCGGTCCGCCGCCCAGCCCCGGCGAGGCGACGACGATCGTCTGCCTCGTCACGAACGCCCGCCTCGACAAGCCGCAGCTGCTGCGTGTCGCCACCATGGCCCAGGACGGCCTCGGCCGGGCCGTGGAGCCATCACATACGCTCTACGACGGCGATACGGTGATCGCCGCGGCCACAGGTGAGCACCCCGCGGATCCATCGCGCGTCGGCGCCATCGCGGCGCACGCGGTGGCGCTGGCGATTCGGCGGGCCGTCACCCGTCCCTAGCCCCATCACGATGGAGGGCTGCCGGTTCAGGCCGGCAGCCCTCCACACGTTCTCTCTACGTCATCGGCAACGTTTCGCGGCGCAAGAGCCGCCACCCGCTCGCCAGCGGTGCCTCCCCGTCCGCCGCAACCAGGCTTTGCAGGATCTCGTCGATGTGCCGGAAGAAGAAGAGGTGCCCCTCGCCGGGCGCGAGGCGCAGCTCGCTGCCGGACAGTGCCCGCCAGAGCAGGCGCGCCATGCGCGGCGGCGCGATGCGATCGCGCTCGCCGTGCCAGATGCGCACCGGCACGCGGATGTCGCCGAGATCGAACGGCCAGGGCGAAGCCAGAAGATGCGCCTCGATCAGCCAGCCCTCGCCACCGGCCTGCACCGCCTCCGCAAGGTCGCCGCAGTACATCGAACGCACCTCGGGCGTCGCCAAGAGGCGTCCGTCGCTCGCGTCCAGCCGCTCGCCGAGTTCCGCAAAATAGGCCTCGGGCTCCGTCAGGATACGCTGCACGGCCCGGTCGACGGTCGGCCGGAGCATGGCGGGCGCCTCGCGCGCGAGCGTGAACTCCTCCAGCCGGCTCGGTGCGAAATTGTCCGTCGCCCGGCGGTAATCGAACGGGCAGGGGCTGCTGGCGATGGCGACGCCGCGCAGACGCTCCGGGATGCGGTAGGCGCAGGCCAGGGCATGCGGCCCACCGCCCGAGACGCCCAGGACGGAGAAGCGCTCGATCTCCAGATGGTCGGCCAGGCAGGCGATATCTCCCGCCCAGTCCAGGAGCGTCCTGCCTGGTTGAAGGTCCGATCGGCCGTACCCCGGACGGTCCACGGTGATCAGCCGGACATGCTGTCGGATGGCCGCGTCGGTGCCAGGCATGAAGAGCCGGGAGCCCGGCTCGCCGTGGAACAGGAAGACGGGCTCGCCGTCCGCAGGTCCATGACAGGCGTAGCAAAGGTGTCGGCCGTCTGGCAGCTGCACCCTGGTCGTCTGCTCCAGGGCTCCTGCCGACATGAAGTCCCTCATGCCCAGCCTCTTCGCGGCCGGACGCCGGTATCCTGCGCCAAGGGACATGCCTGCGTCGGGAGCGGACGACACGGGGCGCGGCGGCAGGATGCCGAAACGGCTATGCTGGAAGCAGGCTCGCGCTCAGCGGACCAGCCGCCTGCAAGGGAGGTCGCCGCCACGTCGGACGAGGATCTCGCTCGCCTGGTGCAGCGCCAGTTCGGCCGCCAGGCACACAGCTACGCCGTCAGCCCCAGCCATGCAGAGGGAAAGGACCTTCAGCGTCTTGCCGAACTCCTGCCGCACGACCCGCACCTGCGGCTCCTCGATATCGCCACCGGCACCGGACATACCGCATTCGCCATGGCGCCGCATGTCCGGGAGGTGGTCGGACTCGACCTGACGCAGGAGATGCTCGTCGAGGCGGAGCGTCTCGCGCGCTTGCGCGGTGTCGGGAACGTGCGCTTCGTCAGGGGCGACGCCTTGGATCTGCCCTTCGCGGCGCAGTCGTTCGATCTCGTGAGCTGCCGCCGCGCGCCGCACCACTTCGCGGACATCCCGCGCTTTTTGCAGCAGGTGACGCGCGTACTGGTGCCAGGCGGCCTCTTCGGCCTGGTCGACCAGACAACCCCGGAGTCCCAGAGCGGAGCTGATCTCATGGAGGCTTTCGAGAAGCTGCGGGACCCGAGCCACGTCCACGCGCTCAAGCTGTCGGAGTGGCAGCAGGCGTTCGAAGACGCGGGCCTGCACGTCCGCCACCTCGAGCTCGACATGGAGGAGCGCGACGTCCTCGACTACCTCGACGTCGCGGGCGTCGACTCGGGCCGCCGCGAGGAGATCTGGAACCTGCTCCGGCAGGCACCACCCGCAGCCGTGGCGATGAACGGCTTCCACGAGTGCGACGGGCGTCTGCGCTTCGAGCGGCGCCGCGTCGTCGCCTTGACCGCGGCCTAGGAGGAACCCGCGTGGTCGGCGAGAAGGCTTCGCCATGGACTACACATGGCGTGAAGACCTCCCGGAGACCCTGGCGTTCTTCCGTCTCTACACGTCAACCGGTTGGAACGAGCGGCGTCACCTCACCCCGCAGCAGCTGGCGGCGGCCATCGCGAGCAGCTACTACACGCTCAGCGTCTACGCAGGCGAGGAACTCGTGGCCTTCGGCCGCCTCGTCTCGGACGGCGTCTACCAGTGCTTCATCTGCGACATGATCGTGCTGCCGGACCACCAGGGCCGTGGGCTCGGCCGTCAGGTCATGCAGCGCCTCGTCGAGCACGCGCGCAGCCGCGGCATCGCATGGCTGCAGCTCACCTGCGCCATGGGCAAGCGCGGCTTCTACGAGAAGCTCGGCTTCTCTCCCCGTCCCGACGACGCGCCTGGCATGGAGCTCTGGCTCAGCTAGGTTCCTCCCCCTCACTGCCCGGAGCCGGCATCGCTTCGCCCCACGCGAGGTCCTTCGCCATGCGATAGCGGCGGCCGTCGCTGCGCGCGACAACCTCGCTGCGCAGGCCATCCGGCCCGCAGACCTCCAGGCGCACATGGCCCTGGCGCACCTGGGGGTGGCGGAGGACGCGTCCTTCAGGCCGCCGAACAGGCCACCGCGACGCGGCGACGTACGAGAACTTTTCGTCCTCATGGCCGAGCTCTGCGCCTTTGCTGCGCCGGTGCAGCCTGGACCGCTCCAGGCGCTGCGCGAAGTGGCACCAATCGCCGTCCGCCATGGGGCACTCCACGTCGTGCGGACAAGGAGCCGCCACCTGGGCGCCCAGGCCGAGCAACTGCGCCCGGGCCCTGCGGATCCGGGCAAATCCCCCTGACGTACCTGGCTCGACGAGGACGAGCAGCCCTCGGCTCGCCTGCCAGAGTTGCGCGACCAGACGGTCCTGCACCGCCACGTCCAGTTCCCCGAGAACGTAGGCGGCGGTGACAAGGTCGTGGGGCGCGGGCGGCGGCAGCCGCCTCAGGTCCTCACAAAGCCAGCGCGCCTTCCGCAGCGGCCCAGCCGACGCGCCGGCCGCGAGGCGTCGGCCGAGGCTGATCATCTCAGGGTCGCGCTCCACGAAGGTGATCGCCCCAAGGCTGGACCAGGTAGCGGCGGCGGCCCAGGCGGCCGTTCCAGGTCCCGCCCCGACGTCGAGCTGCGTCGTGGGCCAGTCGTCCGCCACGGCCGCAAGCGTCTCACGCAAGGCATGGCGGACCGCCGCGTACGTAGCCGGCAGCCGCACGGCAAGGTAGGCGGCGACGTCCTCCGCCGATCGCAGCAGCGGCAGGTTCGGCTGTCGAGGCGTGCGATAGCGGCGCGAGATGTCCGCCGCGTTCGTCTTGAGCTGGGAGGCCCGCGTCTCGCGGAGCACGTCCTCGAGCGCTCCCCTGAGATCAGGCGGCAGCTGCAAACCAATCCCCCCTTCCTTGCGCCGTCCGGGAGCCGCCTAGGACGCGCGCCGCGGCCTTTCTAGCTCTCGCGCAGTCGCCGCGCGATGGCGCGCGTCCAGGTTCGGGTGAAGCGACGGAGCTCTTCGTCCGTCCACGAGACCGGCTCGCCCGTACGGTAGCCGTGGAGCGCGCGGTGTATGACCTCGTGTTCCCCCGGTGCATCGCGGGAGATGGCCCATAGGCCGCCCTCGAGCTTCGACGCCAGGGAGCCCTCGTACGCGAAGAGGCCGATCCGGCAAAGATTAAGGACGCCGTCCACCGGCTCCGCCCTCACGCTCTCGAATCGTCGATCCGCATCGGGCGTGAAGACGGCGTCGAGGAAGTCCTGTCGTGGCACCTCGGGGAACGCGGCCTCGATCGGCAGTCCGCAGAGACGGCGGCCTCTCGCCCGCACCATGGTGAAATGCGCCGCGAGGTCCTCGTCGACCGCCGGCAGCGCGGCTGGCGGACCGCCAGCCTCTTCGCGTGCCATGGCGTCGCGCCAGAGCTCGCTGTAGTGCCAGGAGAACGGTGACGGGTGACGCCAAGGATGGCGGTCGGGGCGGGCGAGGACCGAGAGTTCCACGTCGTAGGGATGCCCGGACCTACGGAGCAGCAGGCGCCGCAGGCAAGCGATCTCCCCCGCTTCGGGCCGGCTCTCGACCGCGACCAGCAGGTCCACGTCGGACGACGCCGCGCAGAAGCCGGTCATGGCGAGCGAACCGTGCAGGTAGACGCCTTCGGGGTGGTCTCCGAAGCAGGCGCCGATCTCCTCGGCGAGGCCCTGAAGCCAGACTGCGACCTCCTGCGGCAGGTCCCATAGCGCCCGCGGCACGAGACCCCGTTCAGCCATCCAGGTTTTCGATCTCGACGGGCTCGACGGGGTCCGGCAGGGCGAAGCGGAAGATGCGACTATAGAAGTAGAGTTCCGCCTCGAGCGTGCGACGGATGTTCTCCGCCTTGCGGAAGCCATGGCCCTCGCCCGGGTAGGCGAGATAGGCGACAGGCACGCCCTTGCCGCGCAGCGCGTCGACCATCAGTTCCGCCTGGTTCGGTGGCACGATCTTGTCGTCGAGCCCCTGGAAGAAGATGCAGGGCGCGTTGAAGCCGTCCAGGTGCCGGATCGGCGAACGCTCCTGGTAGACGTCCCGTTTTTCGGGATAAGGGCCGACCAGCGAGTCCATGTACCTGGACTCGAATTTGTGCGTGTCGCCGGTGAAGACCTCGAGATCGCCGATGCCGAAGAGGCTTGCACCCGCCTTGAACGTGTCGCGGGTGCTGAGCGCGACGAGCGTGGTGTAGCCGCCGGCGCTGCCGCCGCGGATGGCGATGCGCTCCGGATCGGCCTTGCCCTGACGGATCAGGTGGATCGCCGCCGCCTCGCAATCCTCCACGTCGACCAGACCCCAGTTGCCCTTGAGGCGGTCGCGGTACGGACGGCCGTAGCCGGACGAACCGCGGTAGTTGACGTCGACCACGGCGAAGCCCCGACTTGTCCAGTACTGGACGTGCAGGTCCAGGACCGCGGATGTGCTGCTGGTCGGGCCGCCGTGGCTCATCACGATGAGCGGCGGCGCCTCTCCTGCCGGCCCTACGTAGTCCTGGTTGCGGGGAGGGTAGTAGAAGGCGTGGGCCGTCTCGTCCCGACCGGTCGGGAACGAGATGGTCTCGGGGCTCGAGAGGTACCCTTCATCGACGTGCACTTGGCTCGACTCTCGGAGCACCGAAAGCTTCCCCGACGGGATGTCGAGCTCCACCACGACGCCGGACTGGGTCGGCGATCCCGCGACGAAGAGCGCACGGTCGCCTGAAACCGATAAGTACGCCAAGGAGGTGTAAGGGAGCGCAAGCTCACGCAAGGTCCCCCGCTCCTCGTCGAACTCGGCGAGGTGCGAGACGCCGCCGAGGTCGTAGATGCAGAGGAGACGCCTAGGGGAACTGAACGCGAAGGTACTCATGCCGAAGCGCCACTGCGGCTTGCCGAACTCGGCCGCCATGGGATGAAGCGCCAGGACGGCTCCGTCCCTGAACGCGTAGAGGTTCCAGAATCCCGTGCGGTCGGACACGAAGTAGAGGTCGCCGCCCGGCGACCAGGTCGGCTGGAAGATGGACTCCTGCGGCCCCCCCGCCACGAGCCGCGGAGTTCCGAGCGTCCCGCCGTCGACGACGTCCGCCACGTAGAGCTCGCAGCCGTCCCACGGCATGTTGGGATGGTCCCAGGATAGCCAGGCGAGCCTTTGGCCGTCTGGACTCAGGCGGGGCGACGCATAGAAGTCGTGGCCTTGCGCAAGTACCGTGCCATAGGTATCGCCCGCCACCTCGACCGCGACCAGGCTGTTCACGGCCTGGCGTCCAGCCACGCGGTGATCCTCCCGCACACACAGCAGCCTACCCCGTACCATGTCCGGTTCGAAATCGGCGTAACGGACTGGCCCCTCGGCCGTGACCGGCCTTGGTGCCGTCTCTTCGTCGAGACGATAGACCCGCTGATCGTCGAAGTTGGCGAAAAAGAGTTGGCCCGGAAAGGCGAGATAGGACCCCCCGCCGTACTCGTGCACCATGGTCCGCGCGTTCCAGCTCCGGGGCAGCCAGTCATCCGGGCGGCCATCCTTCAGGCGCACCACCACACTCCGCCCGCCCTCGTCGGGGCGCGTCTCGATCCAGCACTCTCCGCCCCGCCCGACTCTTGTCTCGCTGAGCCCAACCCCCGACCGCGCGATGAGATCCGAGCTGATCGGAGAACGCCACGAGCCGTACGAAGCCGTTCGCTGCGTCAAAAAGAGCCCTCCCGAGTAGCCTCTCAAAAGAAAGGTGGTGCACGACGCTCCCCTCCCTGCCCGCTACACGCGGGTCGCGAGGGACAGGTGCGTAGGCTGCCCCCCGCCCGTACCCGGAATCCGGCC
>JAJZIE010000070.1 GCA_021810725.1 Bacillota bacterium
GCCTCCTACCCGATTTGCTACCCGGCGGGGGAAGCTGGGGACAGGGGTCGACATTCGCCCGGGAGGCTGGCAAATGAGCGTGAGAGCCCGCATCGTGACCCGCGAGACCTTGTACGACGGTCCGTTCCGCATGCTGGTCGACGAGATCGACGACGGGGAGCATCGCTATCGTAGGGCCTGGGTCCAGCATCCCGGGGCCGTCGTCCTGATTCCTCTGCTGGGCGATGACGTGCTGCTCGTGCGTCAATTCCGCCACCCGACGGGCAAGGAGATCCTTGAACTCCCGGCCGGCACGCTCGAACCGGGAGAAGACGCGCGGGAGACGGCGGTCCGGGAACTGCAGGAGGAGTGCGGTTACAAGCCGCAGCGCATCACCGAGATTTTGCAGGGTTTTGCCGCACCGGGCTACTCGTCGGAGATCTACCACTTTTTCCGCTGCGAGGACCTTGTGCCGTCGCGGCTGCCCGGTGACGTGGACGAGGACATCGAACTCGTCCGTATGCCCCTGCGGGACGCCGTAGCCCTGGCCAGGGCGGGTCAAATGGGGGACGTGAAGACGGCGCTCGGCCTTCTGCTGCTGTGATCCTGGCCGACACGCACATTCACCTCGGGGCCAGCCGACTGGGCGAGCCTGTGAAGGTGAGCGCGTCGCGCAACCTGACCCTGGCAGCCATCCCCGGGCTCCTGCGCCGCTACGGCGCCGACGTCGGGGCTGTCGTCGACCTTGCCACCGCCCGTGGACTCCGTGATCTCGAGGCGGCCCTCGCGGCGGGCGAGCTGCGCGAGGCGGAGGACGGGGCGTTCGCCAGCGCCGATGGCACCGAGGTGCTGGCAGCCCTGGAGGCCGAATTCAGACTGCCGGGCAAAGGACCGTTCCACCTGCTCGCCTACGTTCCGGGCCTTGGCGGCGTGCGGGAACTCGCGCGTCTCTACCGGGAGGCTGTGAAGAATGCTTCCCTCTCGACGCAGCGCATGCACCTCGAGCCCGACGCCTTCCGGCTGGCGGTCGAGGGACTGGGTGGACTCGTGGTGGTGGCCCACGGCTTTACGCCGCACCGGGGCCTCTTCGGCGTGGGGCTCGGTCTTGGCGACGTTTTTCGCGACGTTCGCGGCATCGGCCTCGAGCTCGGACTCTCGGCGGACGTCGAGATCGTCCGGCATGTCGGAGCGATCGACGACCTCGGCCTGATGGGAGGGTCCGACGCGCACGGCCCCGAGACGATCGGGCGGGAACTGAACCGGCTGCAGGGCGAGGGCAGGGGCTTTGCCGTCGTGCGCCGGCTGGTGGCCGACGAGGCCGAGGTGATCTACGGCATGAACCCGGCCTTCGGCAAGTACCACCGCACCTACTGCCTCACCTGCGACCGGGTGGTCGAGGGGGACCCGCCGCAGCTGCGCTGCCCGCGGGATCCCGCCCACCGCGTGGTGACCGGTGTGCTCGACCGCGCCATGGCGATGGCCCCGCCCGGGGAGCCGCGCCGCTATCCGAGGTATGTCTACCAGCTGCCGCTCGGTCTCCTGCCCGGCTTCGGACCGGCCGCGACCAGGAAGCTGGTCGCGGCGTTCGGCGGGATCCACCAGGGGCTGCACGAGGCTGGTGCGGAGGAACTCGCCTTGGCGGTGGGCGCCGAGAGGGCGGCCGCGATCCTCGCCATGCGCCGCGGCGAGCCGCCGGCGACGGTCGGTGGTGGTGGACGCTGGGGGAAGGTCGGCGGCTGACGTTCGCCGGGCGCGAGTGTCACATGGTTACGTCAACTGCGTAGTCTACCAGGGGTACCCCAAAATTCACCCCCCTGGGAGGACTCGTGGATGTGGTCAACGCCCAATGACGCGCCGCAGGCGTCCATGGCCCCGTCGTTCGCTCAGCTGCTCGAGGAGTCGATCCAGGATGAACTCTCCGATGTGGAGTTCTACGCGAACATCGCGAACGAGGCCCCGGATCCCCTGTCGCGCATCCTGATCACCAGCATCACCGGGGACGAGTACGGACACGCCCGCATTCAGGCGGCGCTTCTGCACGGCCTCGACCCGAACTCGGCCGGCAGCGCGCCGGTCACGCCGCCACCCAACATGGGCTACACGCAGGACGTGACGACCGCCGTGGCGGGCGAGACGAGCGCCGTTTCCCGCTACGCATCGCTGGCATCCATGGCTCCGACGCTCGAGATCCGCTACCTGCTCACGTCGATCCTGGGTGACGAGTACGCCCACATCCGGATCTGGCTCGCTCTCCTGCAGAACGCGGTGACGGCCTCGTAACCGAAGAGGCCCCTGCATGGGACGGTGCCGCCGCCCTTCTTGGGCGGCGGCACCGTTCGACGCGTCGAAGCTTACTGCGTAGGCGTGTCGACCATCCGTGGACCGCTCGAGGCCACAACCTCGTTGCCGCCCCTGCGGATCGCTTGGACCATGGCTCCGTCCGCCTCGCCCTGCAGGGCGTCGAGCGAACCGCCGTCCTCCGGCAACGTGGCGACGCCGACGCTGACGCTGAGGTGTCGCCCGTCCGGGAGCGCAAGGCGCGCGATGTCGGCACGAAGGCGCTCGGCGACGAGCAGGGCACCCACCTTGGTCGTCTCGGGCAGGATGAACAGGAACTCGCCGCCTTCGCGGCGTCCCAGGACGTCTTCCTTGCGGCAGTTCTGGTGCATGAGGCGAGCGGCCATGCGCAGGGCCTCGTCGGCGAGCTGCCGCTCCTCGAGGCAGAGGTTCGGGTAGGGGTCCACGTGGAGCGCGATCAGGGCGATCGGACGGGAATGGCGGATGGCGCGGGAGAACTCGCGTTCCGCCGCCTCCTCGAGAGCCCTGCGGTTCAAAAGGCCCGTCACGTAGTCGGTCAGGGCGAGGCGCTCCACTTCGCCGTCGCGCTGCACGCGCTGGACCGTGAAGGCCGCCAGCAGGGCGAACGCCTCAAGCGCGTGGCGGTGGTCCATGGTGAAGGCGTCCTGATCCCGTGCGGCCACTTCTAGCACGCCGTAGGTGTGGTCGTCCACTCTGAGGGGAAGAGCGAACTCCGAGCGCAGGTGCTTGCCGAGCGTCGCCTGCAGGCGCTCCTGGTCGAGGTCGGCGGCGAAGTAGGGCTCTTTGCTCTGCAGAGCACGCACGGCGGCGGTGTCGTGTCCGCCCTGCGCCGATATCGAACCCGTCAGGCCGCGATGGGCCACGACGCTGAGCCCGTGTCCTGCCGCGTCCTGCAGAAGAATCGCGCACGACGTCTCGCTGTTCGCCTGGTGGATGCTTTCGGCGATGACGTCGAGAGCACTGCCGAGGTCACGCGCTTGCAGGACCTGACCGCAGAGCCGCGCGAACCGCAGCAGCCGCTCGCCGCCGTCCAGCAGGGGTGGGGGCGCCGACGCTGCGATCGGCAGGGGGAAGCCTTCGTCGAAAGCTTCCGGGCGCACCTGACGCAGGTGGTCCGGCAGGCGCTCCAGCGCGTCCACCACCTGCGGGTCGAACTGCCGGCCGCGATGGCGGCGCAATTCGGACATCGCGTCCTCGGTGGGCAGGGCGTTGCGGTACGGGCGGTCGTTGGTCATGGCGTCGAACGCGTCGGCCACCGCGAAGATGCGCGCCAGCAGAGGGATCTCTTCGCCTTTGAGGCCCAGGGGGTAGCCTCCGCCGTCGTAACGCTCGTGGTGGTAGCGGACGACGTCCAGCGAGCGGGAAAGGAAGAACAGGCGCTGCAGCAGGTTGAAACCCTGCTCGGGGTGGCGCTGCATCAGGCGCCACTCGTCGGGTGACAGCGGCCCCGGCTTGCGCAGGACGGCGTCGGGCACCCCGATCTTGCCCAGGTCGTGGACGTACGCGCCCCACTGCAGGTGGACGAGGTCGTCCGGTCCGAGCCCCAGTGCTTCGCCGAGCGACACGGCCAGGGCCACCACCCGCTGCGTGTGGCCCATCGTCTCCTGGTCGCGCAGTTCCAGCGCGTCGCCGAGCACTGCGAGCGTGGCGCCGTAGGTTTCGCTCAGCTGGCGCGTCTGCTGCGCGGCCCGCTCGTGCAGGGTGGCGAGGTCTTTCAGTTGGCGGCGCGTCGCCGTGAGGAGCTCCGCCCGATCCAGGGCCAAGGCGGCCTGGTCCGCCAGGCTTGCGAGGAAGCGGCGGTCTTCGGCCGTGAAGCGGCCGGGCTCGCGCCCGTGGATCGCCAGCACGCCGATCAGCTTGTCTCCCACCTGCATCGCCGCGGCGAGACCGGAGGTCATGCCCAGGTGCAGCGCGGCAGCCGACAGCCTGACCCCCGCGGCGTCGTCGACCGACGCCAACTGGGCCATGCGGCTGCGGGCGACAAGCGCGACGAGGTCTCGCGGCTCATCGAGCGAAACGCGTTCCCTTTCCGGTCCGTCGCCTGTCCAGCCGACGCCCGCGCGCAAGGCGAGCGTGCGGGTGGCGGCGTCGTAGAGGTAGACGCCGACGAGCGGCGAGACGAAGGTCTCGGCAAGGATCTCGACCGTTTGGGCCATGATCTCGCCCGCATCGAGAAGGCCGAGCAGGCGAGAAGTGAAGCCGAGCATCGCGCGCTGCTCCTGCTGCTGCAGGGTGGCCTGACCGAGTGCCCCAGCGGTGGCGCGTTCGACGGCCATGCCGAGGATATGACCCGCGGCGGCCAGCAGGGCGGACTCTTCGCCGCTGAGGCCCTGCCCCGAGGGGCGCACGACGTGCAGCAGCCCGACGACGCGGTCGCCGGCGCGCAAGGCGACGGTCGCGTGGAAGCGCAGTCCCGCCGTGTCCCCGCTCGCCAGTTCGAGGCGATCGCAGGCGAAGACGCCCGGGGTCGACCGCAGGTCTCCCTTTTGCAAGGCGACCTGGCAGCGGCAAGGAGCCCAACGCAAAGCGGACTCGCCGTTGGCGGCCAGTGCCGGCGGCAGGCCGACGTGTGCGGCGAGTTCCTGCTCTCGGTCCTTGTTGCCGATGGTGATCCAGGCGGATGGGGCGCCGAGCCGCTCTTGAAGGATGTGGAGCGCTCCGTCGAGCAGAGCGGGTAGGTCTAGTGGCCGATTCAGATGCTCGGACAGGATCGCCAGGGTGGCTAGCGAAGCGCCGTTGGCGTTCGAACCCGGGCCCAGCGTCTCGGGAATTGCGGCTCACCTCATTGTGGGGAGTGCCTGGTTCGCCGCGGAGCGGCCGCGGCGATCGGCACGCGGTCGGAATCCGTCGACCGTTTTCGACGGCAGGTGTTACCACTCCTTCCGTCGGGGGTGGCATTGGCATATCGGGGGCGGGGCGGGCCATAGCCTGGACTCGGAGGGAAGACGGTGCACACGATCGATCTCTATCTGGACATCGCCGTGCGCAGGGTGCAGCGGCGCCTCGGCTGGTACCTGACGGCGGCGGCCATGTCGGTGCTGGCGATCGCCTTCGGCGCATACGCGGCCGGGCAGCTCAGCGCGTTGCAGCGTTCGGACCTCCTGGCCTACGTAGGGGGCTTCCTCGGCAGCCTTCAGCACGGGTTGCCCCAAGGCCCGGCGCTGATGCGGGCCGCGCTCTACGCCGACGGGCGGCTGCTGGTGGTGAGTTGGCTTTTGGCCCTGCTGGTCGTGGGCGCGGTGACGAGCTGGCTCTGGCTCGCCGTCAAGGGTTTCGCCATCGGCTTCGCGAGCGCGTTCCTGCTGGGCGAACTGGGCGGCAGGGGTCTGCTGCTCGTCCTGCTCGGCGTCCTTCCCGCGGCCCTGCTGGTGCTGCCAAGCATCTGGCTGCTGAGCGAGGCGGCGGCGCTCTATGCCTCGGAGTTCTACCGCGCACGCTTCAAGGCGCCCCAGATGCTGTCCGCCCTAGTCCGGTTCGCCGGCGCGGGGGCGATCGCCGCGGCTGGCATTGTCCTGGCGGCCACGGCGGAAGCCTACCTTAGTCCCCTTGCCCTTCATCTCCTATGGCCGTATGTTGGGGGATGAACGGAGTCTAGGAAGGAAGTGCACCCTAGTTGATTATCGGTCTGCTCAAGGAAATCAAGGCGGACGAGAACCGGGTCGGACTGACCCCGGGAGGCGCCCGCGCACTGACAGGCATGGGGCACAAGGTTCTCGTGGAAGCGGGCGCTGGCGTTGGCTCAGGCTTCCCTGACAGTGAATACGCGGCTTTCGGGTCCGTCATTGAGGCGGACAAGCGGCGTATTGCCGAGCAGGCCGACCTGATCGTCAAGGTCAAGGAGCCGCTCCCCGAGGAGTATGACCTGTTCCGCCCCGGCCAGATCCTTTACACCTACCTGCACCTGGCTCCGGCCAAGGAGCTGACCGAGGCCCTCCTGCGCCAAGGCGTCATCGGCATCGCGTACGAGACGGTCCAGCTCGCGGACAACTCGCTGCCGCTCCTCGTTCCGATGAGCGAGGTGGCCGGCCGCATGGCGACCCAGATCGGGGCGCACTGCCTCGAGAAGGCCCACGGCGGGCGCGGCGTCCTGCTCGGCGGCGTACCGGGCGTGCTGCCGGCGCACGTCGTCGTGGTCGGCGGTGGCACGGTGGGACAGAACGCCGCTCAGATCGCCGTCGGCATGGGCGCGCACGTCACGATCCTCGACGTGTCGGCTTCGCGCCTGCGTTACCTTGACGACATCTACCAGGGCCGCCTGGAGACCCTGATGTCCAACGAGCACAACCTGGCCGAACAGGTCGCCGACGCGGACCTGCTGATCGGCGCCGTGCTGATTCCTGGTGCGCGGGCTCCCAAGCTCGTGACGGAGACGATGGTCAAGACGATGAAGCCCGGCTCGGTCATCGTCGATGTGGCCATCGACCAGGGCGGCTCGATCGAGACGATCGACCGCATCACCACCCACTCGAACCCGACCTACGACAAGCACGGCGTGATTCATTACGCCGTCGCCAACATGCCGGGTGCGGTGCCCCGCACGTCGACGTTCGCCTTGACGAACGTGACCCTGCCGTACCTCCTGCGGATCGCGAACCACGGTCTCGAGGCCGCCCTCCGCGAGGATCCGGCCCTGCAGCGCGGCGTCAACACCTACGAGGGCAAGCTGACCTACGAGGCGGTTGCGGCCTCGACCGGCCTTCCGTACACGAACCTGCACGACATCGTCGGCTTCTGAAACGTCCGGCCCCCGCATAGGCATCTGTGCGGGGGCCTTGCCATACCCTGGCGACCCCTGGACGCGAATGGCCTTGCACCCTTGCACCGCCTTGTGCACTGTATAGGGGGCCCAGTCGCGGTACATGCTAGGCCTGCTGGGGTACCGGCGGACGGGGAGGCAGCTGCTGTGCAGGATTTCGTATCCGACTTCATCGCCTACCTGAGCGTCGAGCGGGGACTCGCGCGCAATACGCTCGAGTCGTATGGCCGCGACCTCAGGCAATACCAGGAGTATCTCGCGGCTCGCAAGACACCGCAGCTGCAAGCTGTGTCCCGCGACACCATCGTCGGCTACCTTCTCTTCCTGCAGGAGCAGGGCAAGGCGACCGCCACCATCGCGAGGCGGCTGGCCGCGCTCAAGGCGTTCTACCAGTACCTCGTGCGCGAGCGCCTGCTGGAGGACGATCCTACGCGCAACCTCGAGTCGCCCAAGCTGGAGCGGCGCCTGCCGCGCGTGCTCTCGGTCACGGAAGTGGAGGAGATCCTGCGCCAGCCGGATCCGTCCCAGCCGGCGGGGCTGCGCGATCGCGCCATGCTGGAACTCCTCTATGCCACCGGCATCCGCGTCTCCGAACTCGTCTCGCTCAACCTGGGCGACGTGAATCTCGATCAGGGCTACCTGCGCTGCCTCGGCAAGGGCTCCAAGGAGCGCCTCGTGCCGGTCGGCTCGTTTGCCCTCAAGAGCCTCGAAAGCTATCTTGCGCAGGCGCGCCCGAGGCTTCTGCGCGATCCGCGAGAGCAGTGCCTCTTCGTCAACCATCACGGCCATCGCTTGACGCGCCAGGGCTTCTGGAAGATCGTCAAGCGCTACGCCCAGGAAGCGCAGATCGAACGCTCGATCACTCCGCACACCTTGCGCCACTCGTTCGCGACGCACCTCCTCGAGAACGGTGCGGACCTGCGCTCGGTGCAGGAGCTCCTGGGACACGCCGACATTTCGACGACACAGATCTACACGCACCTCACGAAGGCCAGACTCAAGGAGGTCTACGCTCGGGCTCACCCCAGGGCCTAGGCTTTTGACCTGACTCCCGGCCGGACATGCTACGGCCGAGGAGGAATGGCTCGTGCGCAAATTGGCCCTGATCTTTGCCGCCGCCCTGGCCATCGGGCTGCCTGCCCCGGCCTGGGCGGCGCCTGTGCCGCCGACGGTGAGTTCGCCGGCGGCCGTCCTTGTCGAGGCGTCCACCGGCCAGGTTCTGTACCAGAAAGACGCTGGCGCGGCAAGGGCTCCGGCGTCGATGACCAAGCTGATGACGCTCCACCTCGCTCTGCAGGCGGTGCGCCAACACAAAGTGCGTCTTGGCGATCCCGTGTCCGTGTCGCAGCGCGCCTGGAAGACCAGCGGATCGCAGATCTGGCTCGAGCCGGGCGAGGCCATCCCGTTCGGCCAGCTCCTGCGCGCTGTCGCGATCGGATCGGCGAACGACGCCTGCGTGGCTATCGCGGAGCACCTCGCGGGATCCGAAGAGGCGTTTGTCGCTCAGATGAACCGTGAGGCCAAACGCCTCGGCATGACCCATACGCACTACGTGAACAGCCATGGCCTGGATGTCGACGGCCACGTCACAAGCCCGCTCGACATGGCCAGGCTCGCCCGGGCGGCGGTCGAGGATCCGGGGCTTCTGGCGCTCACCTCGCAGCGCGAGGATCGCACCATCCGCGACGGCAAGGGCGGGCACCTCTGGCTCGTCAACACGAACCGTCTGCTGGGCCAGGTGCCCGGTCTGGACGGCCTCAAGACCGGCTACACCGGCAAGGCCGGCTTCTGCCTGACGGCGACCGCGAAGCGCGAAGGCCTGCGCCTGATCGCCGTGGTGATGGGCGGCACGTCATCGAAGGCGCGGTTCGCGGATGTGCAGTCCCTGCTCTCGTACGGGTACGCGAACTACCAGGCGGTGCTTCTGGCGCGCGGTGGGCAGCAGGTAGGGCGCGTCAAGGTCCTTCGGGGGACCGCGGGATCGGTCGCGGCAACCGTACAGCACGACGTGTCGGCCGTGCAGGAGCGACTCAGCAAGCCCTCGGTGCAACTGAGGCCGATGCTGCGGCAGAGCGTCGCGGCGCCGGTCAGGAAGGGGCAGGTGGTCGGCAGGGCCGCGATCCTGCTCGGCGGACAGAAGGTAGGGGAAGTACCGCTCGTCGCCAGCGGGGATGTCGGCCAGCAGACCTTCACGCTGCTTCTGAAGCACCTGCTTCAGGGCGTCCTCCGCCTCTGACGACTTCGGGCGAAGGAAGGCCGCGCACCGTCAAGCTTCGACGGGGCGCGGCCTTCGTGTCGGCTGGTGTCAGGAGGAATGCCAGCCAGGCGGGGCGAAGCGGCCCACCATGCTGGAAGGGGCAGGGAAGCCTGTGCAGATCGCGATCAGGAGACTGGGACGCACCGCCAACGTACGGCTTGCGGGTGAGTTCGACCTCAAGGCGGCACCGCAGGTGCGCGAGCAGCTGGACGGCCTCATCGACTCGGGTTCGCAGCGCATCGTCATCGACCTGCGCCAAGTGCGCTTTCTGGATTCTTCCGGTCTCGGCGTCCTCCTCGGCCGCTACCGGCGGATCAGCGAGCGGGGTGGCTCGATCTATCTGCTGACGGCGGCCGAAGGCAGCGTCCGTACGGTGCTGGAGATGAGCGGCGTGCGGCAGGTCATGCCCTTGCTCGCGTCGGAGAGCGAGGTGCCGCGCGCATGACGCAGTATTTCGAGCTCGCCTGTCCGAACCGGCCGGAGAATGTTGGGCTCTGCCGGGTCGCCGTGGCCACGTTCGCCGCGAACCTGGGCTTCACGCTGCCGGAGATCGAGGAGATCAAGGTGGCGGTGTCGGAGGCCGTTTCGAATGTGGTGGTGCACGCCTATCCGGGGGCCGAGGGAGTGATCGCCCTGCGCTGCGACGAGAGCGAGGGCGGCATCGTCATCTCGGTGCGCGACGACGGGGTCGGGATCGAGGACGTGGCCCTGGCGAGGCAGGCGTCGTACAGCACGGATCCGGAGCGGATGGGGCTCGGCTTCGTGTTCATGGAGTCGTTCTCGGACGAGTTCACGGTGGAGTCCAAGCCTGGCAAGGGCACGCGAATCGAGATGCGCAAACGCCGGGAGGCCCCAGCGGAGGGCGCCTGAGATGGCGTCCACCGCCGATCGCCGCCACGAGGAACAGCTCGACCTCTTGCGACGTGCGCGGGACGGCGAAACGCAGGCCCGCGAGCAGTTGATCTCCGAGAACGCGCGTCTCGTCTGGTCGATCGCGACGCGTTTCACGGGTCGCGGCGTCGAGCTCGAGGATCTCTTCCAGATCGGCTCCATCGGGCTCTGGCGCGCCTGCGAACGCTTCGACCCGAACTATGGGGTGCGTTTCTCCACCTACGCCGTGCCTTT
>JAJZIE010000071.1 GCA_021810725.1 Bacillota bacterium
TCCAGGAGATCGTCCTGTCGAGTCAGCTGCCCGCCGCCCAGTTCGAGGATGTCCTGAACTTTCTCGCCCGCATCGGCCCCATGGACAAGACCTCCTACGTCGCCGTCTCGCCCGATCCGATCCAGCTTATCATGCAACACCAGCCGCAGGAGGGGCTGCTCCCTGCCCTCTATCTCACCTCGTTCTTCAGCTGCCGGCATTGCCAGGAAGTGTACCTTTCGCGCACCGTGTGGGCCGCGGAGCAGCACCTGCAGACACCCGGAATGAGCATGTGGCTGCCGGTCATGAGGGATCACGAGGCCAACTTCAGGATCGACCAGGTGGCCCTCTACCGTCAGGGCCAGCCTGTGATGACCTTGACGCCTGAGCAGACGGTCTACCTCGGATACCTGCTCAACGCCACCGCCAAGGCGTCGCTGCCGTTCACCCTGCACGGGGCGCCCGTCAGCATTCGCGCCCTGATGTCCCGGACCGCCACCCACGTCGTGCCGGAGGCAGGGGGAGTGCGCCTCGTGGCCGACCTCAAGGTCCAGGGCATCCTGGACACCCTGCCGCCAGGCGAGGCGACCATCGCCAACCTGCGCACGCTGGAAATCGAAGTGAGCCGCGGCATCGCGGCCCAGGAACTCACGCTGATCCGGTCGATGCAGCGTCAAGGGGTGGATCCCGTCGGTTTCCTGGCGCCCTACCTCTGGCAGCACCAGAGCCTGATGCCGCAGGCCAACGAGCTCTACCGCAACGCCGGCGTGGAAGTCCGGGTCCATACCCGCATCATCGATGTCGGCGATGTGCTCTGAAAGGAGGCCCCGCAGTTGAGCGGCCGCATTTCGATCGGCCAGTTCGCCACGATGCTCACCGCGGCCTATGTCGCGTCGGGCATCTTCGCCTTCCCGCGCGAGCTGGTGGCCCACGCCGGTCCCGAAGCGGTGTACGCCTTCCTGCTCGAGTGCCTGGCCGCCTTCTTCGGCCTCTGGCTCTGGTTCCGGGTGAACAGGATCCACCCCGACGCTCCCTTGAGCTTCGCGCCAGATCTCCTGTCGGTCTGGCTGGCCTTCCCGGCGCTCATCTTGACCTTGGTGCTGCACGTGGCGCTGGCAGTCGTGGTGGTGAGCGATTTCGCCTTCGTCCTCCACTCCTTCTTCCTGATCGAAACCCCGCTCATCGTGCTCCAGGCCTGCGTCGTCCTCGTCGCGGGCTATGTCGCCTGGTTCAACCTGCCGGCGCTCGCGCGGACGATCCAGTTCCTCTACATCCTCGCCATCATCGTGACGGTCATGATCGGCCTGCTGCTGCTGCCGCACATCACCAGCGTCTACGCGGTCGTGCCGACGCCCGAGATCTCCCTGACCCCGCTGCTCTACGGCGCCTACAAGGGTTCGTACCTCTTCTGGGGCTACGAGCTGACGGTGACGCTCTACCCCTTTCTCAGGCCCCAGGACCGGGCGAAGGCGGAGAAGCACGCCTACATCGCCATGGCGATCACTTTCTTGTTCTTCGCCCTCGGCTATGTCCTGACGCTCGGCGTCTCCGGCCCGGAGCTTCTGGTCCGCGAGATCTGGCCAGGCGTCTCGACGATGCGACTCGTCGACATCGGCACCTTCCTGATCAACAAGCTCGGCCTGCTCCTGGTCACGTTCTGGGGACTCTTCGTGCTCACGTTCGTCATGTCGAGACTCTGGTGTCTCGCGTACGACGTCTCGCCGCTCTTCAGAAACTTCTCCGCCGGCTGGTACCGGGGCATGCTCCTCTTCTTCGGCGCCATCGTGCTCTGGGGAGCCCATTCCTTCCCCACGCCGGTCCAGCTCATCGCGTTCGCCCAGGGCTTCCTGGTGCCCACGGTGCTGATCTTCAACTTCGCCATGCCGCCGGTCTTTCTGCTGGCGGGGGCGCTCCAGCACCGCCGGGCCGCTCTGCGCACTTCGCCCTGACGCGGTCCGGCGCGGGCAGGACGCCACACGGCGGATAGAGAACACTTGTGCCAATTGCGGCCCTTCGCCTTGGTTGCGAGGAGCCCTGTCCAGCAGGAGTGAAGCGATGCAGGCCCAGCTCGAAGCCGTGCGAAGGGCTCTCGTCGCATACCTGGGACTCGCCGGGCGCGTGCGCCGCCCGTTCGCCGAGACGGTAAGGGAGCTCGGCGCCGTGCAGATGGATCCGATGCGCGTCGTCGCCCCAGCGCATCTCCTGACCGTGCGCCTGCGCCGCGGCCCGACGACCGAGGCGGCCTTCTCGCGTGCGCTCGCCGCGGGTGGGGTCTTCGAGGCGCGGCTCAAGGAACGCTGCATCGTCGCGCGCGAGGACCTTGCGGCCGCCGTCGGGGAGTTCCACAGGATCCGCGGCATGAACCTGATCGAGGAGCGCGGCCTCGCCGACGTTGCGCGCGGCATTCTCGCGACGCTCGAACGGGGAGCCCGCTACAGCCGAGAACTCGCCACCGAACACCGGGTGGCCAGCTTCTGGGACCAGGACCCGACCAGCATGAAGGCGACGACGATGGCGATCGACATCCTCTCCGAGGAGGGACGGGTGATCGTCACCGGCAGGCGTCGCGGCGAGCGGCGCTACGATCTCCCGGAGCGGCTCTTCCCCGAATGGGAACGCACGATCGCGCATCCGGGAGCGACACACATCACGGCCGGTCTGCACTACGGCCGCACCATGGGCCTCTTCGGTCCGTCCGACCCCTACCTCGGCTGGGCGGTCAGGGGCGGGGCGTCCACGCGCGGGGCCCTGATGCGGGAACTCCTCGGCGCGGGGGCCTGGCAGGAGCTTGAGATCGAGGGCATCCCCCGCCGCTACCTCTGTACGAAGGAGTTCCTTGCGCTCTGCGCCGACCCGCCGCGGATCCGCGGCGTGCACCTCCTGGCGCCGCTCGACAACCTCCTCTGGGACCGGCGCCGCCTGAAGGACCTCTTCGATTTCGCCTACACCTGGGAGGCCTACACCCCTGCCGCCAAGCGGCGGGTGGGACCGTACGGCATGCCGGTGCTGGTGGATGGGAGGCTGCTCGGGGAAGTGGACGCGCGCCGCGATGCCCGAGGGGTCCTGCGTTGGCGGCTCCTGGAGCGCGTGCGGCTGGGGGTCGGGGACCGCCGGCGCGTCGAACGCGCCGTGGGCCTCCTCGCCCGGGACCTTGGCGCCGAGGCGGCCCCCGCCCAGGACCTGATCTAGAACGGACGCGAAAGATCCGTCTTCGACCGAATCCACCAGCAGAAGGAGACTCCCCTCGCCTGTCCAATTAACCTAACGATCGTTCGGCAGGGAGGAACGCCGCCTTGGAATCGTCCCAACAAGGCAGCAGCCGCAAACGCCTGCTCGACGTGTCGGCGCGGCTCTTCAGGGAGCTCGGCTTCCACGCCACGTCGATGCGCGACATCGCTCGGGCGGCCGGCATGCGGCCCGCCTCGATCTACCACCATTTCGACAGCAAGGAGGCCATCCTCAGGGAACTGATGTGGGGCTTCCTCGTCGAACTGCTCTCGAGCGCGCGCGATGCCGCGGCCCGGGCCCACGACGCGCGGGGGCGCCTTGGAGCGATCATGCGGACGCACATCCGACTGCACGCCACCAAGGCCACGCTGGCCTTCGTGGCCGACACCGAGCTGCGCGCCCTGCAAGGCGCCGCGCAACAGGAGATCCTGATGCTCCGCGACCGCTATGAGGAACTCCTGCAGGACGTCCTGCGGCACGGCGTGGAGGAAGGCACCATGCACCTCGGCGACGTCAAGCTCGCGAGCTATCAGCTTCTCGCGATGGGCACCGGCGTCGTGTTCTGGTGGCGGCCGGAGGGCCGTCTCAGCCTGGAGGCGGTGGTGGATCAGTACGTCGAGGCCGCCTTGCGCATGTGCGGCATCGCCACATGAGCCGAACCGGAAGGGGATGACGGAAGGTGCTGCCGTTCGGGATCTCAAGGTCGCTCAGTCCGGAAGGAACCTTGCCGATGGATGCGGAGCGGCTGGACAGCACCGGCGGCCCGCGGGCCGACGAGCTCGAGATCGCGGTCGAGGAACTCCTGATCAGCTCCACGGCCTTTCGCACGTTGATGGCGGCGGACGATCCCGCCGGGCGCCTTCAGGCTATCGTGGCGAGAGAGGGCCGCTTCCGCGACCCGGAGACGGGGGCGGGCGGCGTGCTGCTCGGGCGCGTCGCCACCGTCGGCGACAAATTCCACTCGGATCCCGAGCCGCGGGTCGGGGCGCGGATCGTGACGCTCCTGTCGCTCGCGGGCACGCCCCTCAGGGTGGAGCGGGTGCTCGGCATCGACCCGGTGCGCATGGCGGTGCGGGTGGACGGGACCGCCTTCGTACCCCAGGGCGCGCCCTGGATCGAGCCGCCCGCCGACCTCGCGAGCGAGATCGCCCTCGCGACGCTCGACGTCTGCGGCGCCCCGGCGCACGCCAACCGGCTGGCCAGGGCGGGAGACGACGTCGTCGTCCTGGGCGCCGGCAAGGCGGGCATGCTGGCCGCCCTGGCCGCGGCGGAGCGGGGCGCCAGGCTGATCATGCTCGAGAGCCGTCCTGAGCGCCTCGAGGCCGTGCGGGCGGTCCTGCCGCTCGCCGGCGCCGCCGTCGTCGACGCCACCAATCCACTCGCCGTGCACGACGTCGTCTACGACCTGACCGGCGGCAGGGGTTCCGCCTTGACCTTCTCCTGCGTCAACGTGGCGCGCGCGGAGTCCGCCGCCTTCCTCTCGACGCGCGACGGCGGCACGGTCGTGTACTTCTCGATGTCGACCGACTTCGCGCGGGCGGCGCTCGGGGCCGAGAGCGTGCAGCGCGACGTCCTGATGGTGATCGGCAACGGCTACCTGCCCGGTCACGCCAGCTACGCCCTCGATCTGGTGCGGCGTCACCCCGAGATCCACGGGCTCCTCCAGACCAGCGGGAAGGGGGGCGAGGCCAACTAGCTCTCGCGTACGGTTCCACGATTCAGGGGGAGGTGTTCCATTCGTGGTGCAGGGGGAGAAGCTCCGCAGGGAGTTGCGCATCCGGGACCTCTTCTTCGCCAACATGGCGGGCATCATCGGCTCGGGCTGGCTCTTCGGGGCGATCTATGCCGCGAACATCGCCGGTCCCGCGTCGATCCTGGCCTGGCTGATCGGCGGACTTCTGATGCTCGTGCTCGCGCTCGTCTACGCCGAGCTTGGCGGCATGCTGCCGAAGCCCGGCGCCCTGGTCCGCTACCCGCAGTTCTCGCACGGCAGCCTCGTCTCGTTCATCCTGTCCTGGTCCGTCTGGATCGCCTACGCCACGGTGGCGCCGCTCGAGGCGGAGGCCTCGGTGCAGTACGCGTCGTACTACGTGCCCGCCCTGGTGCATGGCAGTTCCCTGACGCCCGTCGGACTCGTCACGGCCGCGCTGCTCGTTCTTGTGTTCTTCATCCTCAACTACTTCGGCGTCAAGCTCATGGCGCAGGTGAACGGCTTCGTCACCGCCCTGAAGATCATCGTGCCGGTACTGACGATCGTCGTCCTGCTCTTCGTCGGCATGCACCCCGCGAACTTCAGCCACTACGGCGGGTTCATGCCCGGCGGCACGGCGTCGATCCTCTCGGCGATCACGGTCAGCGGCATCGCCCTGTCCTACACGGGCTTCCGCCAGGCGATCGACATGGCCGGCGAGGCGAAGAATCCGGCGCGCGACGTGCCGCGCGCGGTGATCGCCTCCATCCTGGTGACGATCGTGATCTACACCCTGCTCGAGGTGGTGTTCGTCGGCGGCTTGACGCCGGCGGCCCTCGCCCACGGCTGGGCGAACCTGAACCTCAGCTCCCCGTTCGCGGACCTGGCCCTGGCTCTCAACCTCGGCTGGCTCGCCACCATCCTGTTCGGCGACGCCGTGGTGTCGCCGTCCGGCACCGGCCTGATCGCCACGGCGAGCACAGGCCGCGTCGTCATGGCGATGGTGGACAACGGTTACGCGCCCCAGAAGCTCGGCGAGACGCACCCGCGCTACAAGGTGCCGACGCCGGCGCTCTGGGTGAACCTCGTCATCGGCATCCTGTTCCTGCTGCCCTACCAGGGCTGGGAATCTCTCGTGACGATCGTCTCCTCGAGCACGATTCTCAGCTACATCCTGGGTCCGGTGAGCGCGGCCGTCCTGCGCCGCACGGCGCCGGAAATCCAGCGGTCGTATCACGTCAAGGGCATGAACTGGGTGGCCCCGATCGGCTTCGTGATCGCCACCCTGATGATCTACTGGGCGGGCTGGCCGCTCGTGGGCCAGCTGCTCGTGGCCATGGCGGTCGGGCTGCTGATCTACGCCTACTACTTCACGCAGGGCCGCTTCCCGCGCGAGCACCTGCGCTCGGGCGCCTGGCTCGTGGGCTACCTCGCGTTCATCGGCCTCATCTCGTGGGCAGGTTCGTTCGGGACGGGGGCGAAGTTCATCCCCTACCCCTGGGACATGGTCGTCGTGGTCGTCGGCGCGCTGCTCTTCTTCTACGCGGGCGTGAAGAGCGCACTGCCGCTTCCCCTCGACTCGCCCTACCGCCAGGAGCTCGCGACCAGCGAAACTCCGGCGGACTGACCCATGTCGCCTGGCGGGGCCCGGCCCCGCCAGGCCGTCCCGCGGCAGATGGGAGGCTGGGTGGTTGAAGGTCCAAACCACGCTGCGCATCGCGGCGAGTGACGCGCATTACGGCGGAAACCTTGTCGACGGAGCCTACCTGCTCCAGCTGTTCGGCGATCTCGCGACCGAAATCTGCATCCGCCACGACGGCGACGAGGGGCTCTTCCGCGCCTACACCGCCGTGGAGTTCCTGGCCCCGCTCCACGTGGGGGACTTCGTCGAGGCGACGGCCGAACTCGTGGAGGTGGGGCGCACGTCGCGCCGACTTCGCTTCACGGCGACGAAGCTGATCGCGGCGCGCCCGGATCTGCGGGCCTCCGCGGCCGAGGTGTTGGCTTCGCCCGTGACCGTGGCCACGGCGGAGGGCGTCGTGGTCGTGCCGCTCGAATGCCAGCGGCCGCGCGGGGACGTCTGAGCCATGGATCCCTTGATCATCACGGCCGCCCTGACAGGGGCGGAAGCCACCCGTGAGCAGCAGCCGAACCTGCCGGTGACGCCGGAGGACCTGATCGAGGCCGCTGTGGCTTGCCGCGAAGCCGGCGCCGCCATGGTGCACCTGCACGTGCGCGCCGAGGACGGGACGCCCTCTTCGGACCCGAAACTCTTCCGCCGGGCGGTGGCGGGCATCCGCGAGCGGACGGACCTCATCGTCCAGGTCTCGACGGGCGGCGCCGTCGGCATGTCCGAGAACGAGCGGCTCGGCGGGCTTGCCGCAGGTCCGGACATGGCCAGCCTGACGCCGGGCAGCGTCAATTTCGGCAGCGATGTATTCCTCAATCCTCCCGATCTCGTGCGGCGGTTCGCCGCACGCATGCAAGACCTCGGCATCAAGCCGGAGATTGAGATCTTCGATCACGGCATGATCCCCATCGCGCTCTCCTTGCAGGCCGAGGGCCTCGTGCCGTCGCAGGCCCACTTCGATCTTGTGCTGGGCGTGCCCGGCGGAGCCCCTGCCGATTTCGAAACCGCCATGCTTCTCATGCGGCAGCTCCCGGCCGGCAGCACCTACTCCATCGCCGCGGTCGGCCGTGGCCAGCTGCCGCTCAACACGTTCGCCATCCTGGCCGGAGCCCACGTCCGCACGGGGCTTGAAGACAACATCTACTACTCCCGTGGTCGCAAGGCGGCCTCGAACGCGGAGCTGGTCGCCCGCATCGCGCGGATCGCAGGGGAGTTGGAACGCCCGCTGGCGACCCCTGCCCAGGCGCGCGACATCCTGCACCTGGCCGGGCACTGAACCGCGGTTGCCGGCCGCCTGCCGACGCCCGTCTCCGCCCCGCGGCCCCGACCGCCAGAACCGGCGGGCGGCTGGCAGGTCACGCCAGTCGGTTCGCGAAGTCCAGTCCGGGGTGGTCCTTGTGGTTCTTCCCGGCGCGCCATGGCATCGTCACCTGGGTATCTACGCGGTCACCCGGGACGATCCGCGCGGTCTGCTCGTCGTCCGCAAGACCCGAGGCCCCTACTGCGGACTCCACGATCTGCCGGGCGGTAGCCTCCACGACGGGGAGTCCCTGACGCAGGCCCTGCAGCGCGAGGTGCGCGAAGAGACAGGTTACGACTGCCGCGTCACGGGAGAGCTTGGCGTGCACGAGTTCCTCGCGCGCGGGGCACACGAAGGCACCCATTACACCCATCACATCGCGATCTTCAGGATCGTCGAGCTCCTGGGCCGCACAGCGGAGGTGGCCGAGGAGGTACCGGACCTGGCGGGCACGGAGCGGAACGACTCCTCGGGCCATCTGTTTCTCCGCCTCGACGAGGACGCAGAGACGTGTTCGCCGCTCGTGCGGCGGTGCTTCGCCCTCCTCGGCGGCCGGGCGTACCCACACCACCTCGCACTCTGGGACCCCGTCACGTGAAGGCCCTTTCGCCTCTTGCCTGAACCTCGCGACTTGGAGGCTCCAACATGGCAGACTTGTCCGAAACGCGCCGGGAGTTCGACCTCTGGGCCGACAGCTACGAAGAGGACGTGCGCAAGGGCCTCGGCGTCCTCGAGGGACATGACCAGTCCCTGGCGAAGGCGACGGGGCTCCTGTCGGTCAAGCCGGGGCAGAGCATTCTCGACATCGGCGTCGGCACGGGAGCCTTCGCTGCCCTCTTTGAAGAGCGAGGGGCGAAGGTCACGGGCGTCGACCTCTCCCTGCGCATGCTGGAGCTCGCCAAGGAGAGGCACCCGGACTGGCCCCTCTTCGATGGCCACTTCCTGGCGCTGCCCCTCGCCGACTCCACGATGGACGCCGCCATTTCGGCGTTCGCTTTCCATCATCTCGAGACAGCGGAGCGCCCGGATGCCCTGCGGGAGATCTTCCGCGTGCTGCGTCGGGGAGGCGCCTTCCTGCTCGTCGATATCCTGTTCACCGACCAGGCCGCGAAGGACCTGGCCCGCCACCGCCTGGGCGACCAGTGGGAAGAGGAGAACTACGCCGTCTTCCCGGATATCGCCAGGGCGGCCGCCGAGGTGGGCCTCGCGGCGGCGTTCACCCGCCTTTCCGACCTGCATGGCGCCGTTCTCTTCGAGGCGAGGGAGCGATAACACGGCATTGCGCCCAATCCTGCCGCCGCAAGCGAACCGTCTCGCCAGTCCCGGAGTGACGGATAGAATGGGGCGCGCGATGGAAGACATCCGCTGGGACTCGGTCGCGTCCCTCTACGACCTGTACGTGACCGCGACCTTCGACGTGCCGTTCTTCCTGGCGGAAGCCAAAGCCGCCGGGGGACCGGTGCTGGAGCTGATGTCCGGCACCGGCCGCGTGTCGCTGCCGCTCGTCGAGGCCGGCGTCCCGCTCACCTGCGTGGACGCTTCCGGGGAGATGCTCCGCCGCCTGCGGCAGAAGCTGTCGGCGGGCGGTCTCGAGGCCACGGTGGTACAAGGGGACGTCCGCCAGCTCGACCTCGCAAACACCTTCGACCTCGCCATCCTGCCCTTCCACTCGTTCTCGGAACTCGTGGACCCCTCCGACCAGCATGCCGTCCTCGCCGCTGTCCACCGTCACCTGCGCCGGGGCGCGAGGTTCATCTGCACCTTGCACAACCCCAGCGTGCGGCGGACCTCCGTGGATGGGCAGCCACGCCTGGTCGGGAAGTTCCCGCTTGAGGGCGAAGGTTCTCTCCTGCTCTGGAGCGCGTCGCGATTCGCCGGGCAGGATGGAGTGGTGGAAGGAGTGCAGGTCTATCAGGAGTACGACGCCCGAGGGGTGCTGAGGCGGCAGCGCATGCTCGACATGCGCTTCGCCCTGATCGGACGGGACGAGTTCGAGCAGCGCGCCGGCGGGGCGGGTTTTCGCGTCGCAGGTCTCTACGGGGACTACGACCGCTCACCGTTCGAGATGGACTCGAGCCCGTACATGATCTGGATCCTCGAAGCCTGACGCAGCGACCTAGCCGCCCGGGAAGGCTCGGCACGGGACTTCCCGCGCGCTCGGTCCCATGCCCTTTCCCGCGCAGGAAAGCCGGCTCGTAAGCAGAACTGTTGTTTGGTGTAAGGGGGAGTGCATCGTGGCGGACGAACTGAAGGTCCATCTGAACGAGGCGGACCTCGCATGGAACGTGGAGAGGTCACCCAAGGGCCGGTTCGAGGTCCATGAGAAGTTCCTCTCGAACCGGCTTGTCGCTCCGGTTCGCGAGCAGGCGAGCTTCGCCTCGCCCGACGGCCCCCTCGTCCGTCCACGGCCGTTCGAGGTGGACATCGTCAAGGTGCCGCCCGGCAAGTGGGCGTGGCCGCGGCACTACCACAGCGTGCAGTGGGAGTATTACATCGTGGTTTCGGGCCACGGCGAGATGGTGCAGGAGGAGGGCGTCCCGGCCATCCCCATGAATCCCGGTGAACACATCATCCAGCCG
>JAJZIE010000072.1 GCA_021810725.1 Bacillota bacterium
AGCCTGTCCTCGATACCGGCGGGAAGCGGTCCCTTGCCCTGCACCTGCAGGTCCGTCTCGATGCCCTGACGCTCGGCGACTTCGTCCAGAAGGCTCTCGAGCGCCGCGGCGAGACTGCGGCTGCCGAGCTCCACCGGCCGCAGCGCGCGAATGAGCCCGCGCATGCTGGCCTGGGCGCGCCTCGCGGTCTCTTCCGCGCGGCTGAGCTGTTCGCGCGCCGTGCCGTCCTCGGTGGGCAGGAGGTTGCGGATGGCTCCGAGCATCATCGCGAGGGCGAAGAGTTCCTGGCTGACCGTGTCGTGCAACTCCCGGGCGAGACGCTGCCGTTCCTCGAGCACCGCCACCTGCTCGGCCTGCTGGGCCAACGCCTGCCGCTCGGCCGCCAGGCGCCGGACCGCGGCCACCTGATCCGCGAGCGATACGGCCATGGCGTCCAGTTGGCGCATCAGGTAGCGCAGCTCCCCGGCGCCCTCGCCGGGCAGCCTCGCGTCCAGCTGACCGTGGGCGAGCAAGGCCGCGTAGAGCGACAGTTCCCGCAGGTCCCGCTTGAGCGGTCTCGCCAGCAGGAACCCGAGCGCCCCGCCGATGGCCGCTCCCAGGGCGGCACCGCCGAGCAGCACGCCAAGCGGGTGCGGGCCGAGCGCCAGCGCCCCGAGCGCCGCCGCGGCGCCGATGATGAGCCCGAAGCCGGCGATCTGCCAGTCGATGCCGAGGGAGCCGCTCGCGGGAGATCCTTCCTTGCTCGCCATCAGAACTTCTGCACGGTGATGTCACCGATCAGGAGATGGGCCATGATGCGCACCTTGCGCGTCGCGCTGTCGTAGTCCGGGGACTCGTAGCTCAGGCGCCGCCCGATGCCGTCGGCGCTCTGCCGGAAGATCCGGATGTCGCCGACCGTGACCTCCGCCACGACGGAGACGGCGAGATCAGCCGGCACCAGCACGGTGATGTCGCCGATCATGGCATTGAGCTCGAACGGCGTCTCTCCGTCCTCGAGGTGCACCTGCGAAAGGTCGAGACGCAGGTCGCCGATCAGATGGCCCTCGTGGTGCAGCCGCCGGTTCGGCCCCGGGCCCACCCGCGCGTCGACGTCGACGTCGACGTCGCCGATGCCGTAGCGCCAGCCGTGGCGCCACTCGCGGCGCCAGTCGCGCCGCCAGCCGCGGCTCCAGTTGCTGCGCCAGCCCGGTCCACGCAGCACCTCGAACGCGAAGGCGATGATCAGGATCGCCCAGAAGATCGTTCCGGCGTCGAAATGGCCGATGTGCAGCGCGCTGAGCTGGATCAGCGCGGCGACCAGCAGCACCAGGAGGTAGACAAGCGCGCCTCCCGCGCCGCGCGCCAGGCGGTAGACGAGACCGACGACAGCCCAGGCCATGATCGGCACGGGCCAGTAGAGCTGTACGATCTGGCCGACCTCCGTGGCCCCGAGGCCAAGCCCGCGCAGGGCGAGAATGACGCCCCAGGCCAGGAGCAGGTAGCCGATCAGGGCGCGGAAGCTGAACTCGTGCCAGCCGCCGTACCACCCCGTGCGGTCGCCCTTGCCGCTCACGCCCAGCCGCCTCCCCGCCGGACGAGGTCACGCAGGAAGCTCAGGCCGAAGCCCACGAGCAGGACCGCCACGAACAGCGTCCAGACCTCCACGTGCGCGATATGCAGGGCGTCCACCTCGACCAGCGCCGCGAGCGCCGCGACGACGAGGTAGAACATGGTTCCCCCGGTGCCGCGCACGAGGTGCCAGAGGAAGCCGAGAGCGCCCCAGACCAGGAACGGCACCGCCCAATAGAGCTGGAACGCCGCGGCGATCGGGCCGTGGTGAATGCCGAGGCCCTGTACGGCGAGCGACAGGCCCCAGACCAGGAGAAGCGCGCCGCCGAGGAGGCGGCCGCCATCGTTCACTGGCCAGAAGTCGCTGAGGTAGCTGCGGCGACGGATACGCACCATGATCACTCCCAGTTCGTTACCGCGACCTGTCACCAGCATAGGCGGGTCTGGGACCGCTCACAGCGCACCTTGGGACAGAAGCGTGATTGTACTTGGGACCAATATCAGCGACCGTCGAACCGCGCGGTCAGCATGCCGAAGTAGCTCGGTCTGGCGTAGGCGAAGTCCGCCACGCGCTCTGGGCCGGACATCATGCCCTGCAGGATGGCGAGCTGCCATGGCGCGTCGGGCTTGGCGGCATCCAGAAACGAGGGCGAAAGGTCCGCCAGCGGCGCGAGGTCGCCGGCCAGCACAGCCTGCTGCACGAGCCCATCATAGCTCGCCGCGGCGGGGTCGAAGCCGTAAGGACCCTCTTCCTGATGCGCATGCCCAAGGTCCGCGCTGGCAATGAACGCGACGCGCCGCTCGCCGCAGCGCCGGGCGATTTCCTCGCCAAGGCGCCTGAGCGGCCTGAGGCCGAGGTCGCGCGGCGGACCGACGAGGCAAACCCTTGGGCCGTCTTCGCTCCCCAAGAGGTAGTAGAGCGGCACGAGCGAGCCGAAGTCCAGGGGCAGCGTCGAGAGCGGTCCCTCGGATGTCTGGAAGCTGACGCGCGCCGGCGGCAGCCCCGCGGCGGCGGACGCCTCGGCGAGCGTGCGGTTGAAGCTGCGGTCAAGCTCCACCTTGCGGCGGTAGACGTCGTCGCCGGCTTCGATGGAACCCTCTGCGTAGGCCGTGTCCGCAATGCAGAGTTGGCCCGGGATGCGCAGGTGGTGGGGGCTCGCGATGAGGAGAAGTTCGGGTTCGCTCCGGCGCAGGGCTTCGCCGATGGCGGCCATGCTTCGGCGCAGGACGAGGAGACCGGCGTCACCCCCTGTGAACGGGAGCAGCTCGTCGCCATGGGGCATGATGGCCTTGAACACGATCGGCATGTCTGTCACCCAATCGGGCGATTCCACCCGCGTTGGCCTATCCCTGCTCGACGTTGCGCCGGAGGGCCGGTCAAGGTAGCATACACGGTAGGGTATGATGGGCTCCAACGAAGGAGGATGCGCCTTGTCGTTTGCGTACCGCGTGCAAAGTGCCAAGAGCGTGGATGACGCGCTGGCGTCCGTGCAGGCGGCGCTCGCTGCACACCGCTTCAAGGCCCTATGGCAGACCGACATGGGCGCCACCCTTGCAGAGAAGGGCTTTCCGGGCCATGGCGCGATGCATGTGCTCGAGATCTGCAATCCCGCCCGCGCGGACGAACTGCTGCAAATCAACGCCGAAAGCGCGTACTTCCTGCCTTGCCGCATGCTTGTGAGGCAGACGGCGGAAGGCAGCGAAATCGGAATCCTCAGGCCGGAACAACTCATTGGCCTCGCGGACGAGGCCGAAGGCGCCGGGCAGATGGCCAAGCTTGCGAGCGATGTGGAGGGTGAGCTTCGTGCCATCGTCGACGACGCCGCCCGGTGACGGGCCGCACCTCGATGCGGAGCAGCGCCAGGCGCTGATCGCCCGAATGCGGCGCATCGAAGGACAGGCCCGTGCCGTGGAGCGCATGATCACCGAGGACGATACCTGCGAGCGCGTGCTCCATCAGATCGCGGCCATGCGCGGCGCCCTGAGCCGCGTGGGAGCGGAACTTGTGGCCTGCCAGGTGGCGCAGGAGATCACCGGACTGCCGAAGGCGGACGCGCGCCGGACGCTCTCGTACTGGATGAGCCGCATCGGACTCTGACACCTGTGACCGAGCACGAGAGACCGTCCCGGGACGGTCTCTCGTGCTATTCCCTGACCTCGGCCGCGCGGGGGCGTCGCCGCGTGCCGGTGAGGCTGAGGTAGGCGATCACGGCGACGGCCAGGAACGCGACGTAGACGCCGACCTGCAACACGGTCGGGGCCTGCGCGTAGCCGAAGAGGCTGTGGAGGATGTCGCCGAGAGGGCTCTCCTCGCTCAACAGCGCCTGGCTGTGCCAGACGATGCCCGTCAGGAACCGCAGCCAGCCGATGGACTGGAACGACTCGACGGCGTCCGCCAGGAGGCCCGCTCCGAAGAGCAGCAGCAGGACGCCGAGCACATTGAAGAACAGGCCAAGCGGTGCCCTGCGCCCCAGGCTGTAGACCCACGCGCTGACACCAAGACCGGCGAGCAGACCCAGAAAGGCGCCGAACAGCATGGGCAGTCCCTGCTGGTTCAGCGCGATCGCAAGCGTGAAGAATGCGGTCTCCAGGCCCTCGCGCCCGACCGTCACCGCCGAGAGCAGGACCATCGCCCCGAGCGACCCCCGCGAGAGGGCGATGTCCACCTTGCGCTCGAGTTCGCCGCGGATCTGGCTGCTCTGACCCTTCATCCAGAAGCTCATGTAGGTCAACATGGCGGTGGCGACGACGTAGGTGCAGCCCTCGAGGATCGCCTGGACACGTGAGCCGTCGTACTGATGGATCAGATGGTAGCTGATCATGGCGACCGCGAGGTCCAGGGCGACGGCGACACCGACGCCGAACCAGACGCTCGCTGTGCGGTCCTGACGCCCGATGCGGTGCAGGTACGCCAGGATGATGCCCACGACGAGGCTTGCCTCCAGGGTCTCGCGGAAAAAGATGATGAAGGTCGGAAGCAACCGCTGCCCCCCTCCGCAACTAATATGAGTTGTGCACTCAACATTTGTACTCGAGCATCTGACGCGCGTCAAGGTCGGGCAGGCAGGGACCGGGGCACGCGCCGTCAAACATGACGTCCATGTCAGGTTTCAAGGAGGGGCTGGCCACGGAGATCAAAGCGCAGAAGCGGCGGACGGACAGGCTCGAGACCTACCTGCGCTGCGCAGGCAGCGAGGGAAAGGACGTCCTGTTGCTGGTGCATGGAAACGCCTCCTCGTCGGTGTTCTTCGACGAGCTCATCCTGGCCATGTCTAGCGACTACCGGGTCATCGCACCCGATTTGCGCGGCTACGGCGAGACGGAGGCGAAGCCGATCGACGGGCGGCGGGGCATGCGGGATTTCAGCGATGATATCGCGTCCCTGCTGGACAGCATGGACATCTCCGGCAAGCTGCACCTCCTGGGCTGGTCCATGGGCGCAGGGGTCGTCATGCAGTACGCCATCGACCACCCGGAGCGGGTGGCGTCGATAACGCTGGAGAGCCCGCTGCCACCCTTCGGCTTTGGCGGAACGAAGGACCCGCAGGGCACGTTCTGCTGGGCGGATCGCGCCGGCAGCGGCGGAGGCGCCGCGAACCCAGAGTATGTGCGGCGCCTGGCGGAAAAGGACCGCAGCGAGGAGAGTCCCTTCTCGCCCCGGAGCGTGATGAATTCCTTCTATTTCAAGCCGCCTTTCCGGGTGCGTCCCGAAAGGGAGGAGGAGCTCGTGTCCGCGGTGCTCGCGATGCGCATCGGCGAGGGGTTCTATCCCGGAGGGCTCACCCCGTCTTCCAACTGGCCGGGCGTGGCACCGGGGGACGACGGCATCAACAACTGCATGGCCCCCGGCTACTGCGATCTTTCGGGATTCGCGGGCATGTCGCCGCAGCCGCCGGTGCTGTGGGTGCGCGGCAGCGACGACCAGATCGTCTCGGACTTCTCGCTGCTCGATTTCGGTGCGCTCGGCCAGATGGGCGCGGTGCCGGGATGGCCCGGAGCCGATGTCTTCCCACCCCAGCCGATGGTGAGCCAGATGCGCCATCTGCTCGAGCGCTACGCTGCGGCGGGCGGACGCTGCCGGGAAGTGGTCGTGCCGGACAGCGGCCACTCGCCGCATCTCGAACAGCCGGACGTCTTCACGCGGGCGCTTGGGGAGTTCCTCGCGCACGTCTGAGACCATGAAAGAACGCCCGGCCATCCGGCCGGGCGTCGCCTTGGGTCAGGTCCTTCCTACGGCGCGACCTGTTGCACGGCCGCGGCGGACACGACGCCCGCGCGTGCGAGGCTGCCGCGTACCACCACCGCCGAGCCGACGGGATAGGCGGTGGGCTTGCTGCCGCTCGGCAACTCGACGCGCAAGACATTGTCGCCCGTTCGCACCTGGATCGCCTGGCCGCTCTGGCCGACCACGAAGCCGGTCCAGGTCGAGAGCTGCGACCAGTTCGGCCCGCTGTCGACGCGCACGCCAAGGTTGAACGGCATGACGGAACTGGCGCCGGTGGTGTGCGGCGGCTGAAGTTCGTGGCTGAGGGCGGGGTAGGCGAGGAACACGGCGAGCACCGCAGCCGCTGCAGCCGGAACCTGGAGTGGCAGGGGGCTGCGCGGAACGCCGGCGTGCGCCCCCGCGGGCAGCGGCATGGCGAAATAGGACTTGAGGTCCAGCGTCAGCCGCTGTTCCGATTCGAGGCGACCCCGGCAGTATGGGCACGCGGAGAGGTGGCGGTCGAAGCGGAGCGCCTCGTCGCGACCCATCTCACCGTCCACGTAACGTCCGATGTCCTTGCCTGAAATATGTGCGACCATCACCGCTGCCTGCCCTTCGGTTGGTCCATTGCCTTGCGTAGCCGCTCCTTTGCGCGGTAGAGCCAGGTTGCGACGGTTCCTTCGGTCGTGTGGAGCATGCCCGCGATCTCGTGGTAGGAGAGGTCCTGCTCGTAGCGCAGGGCGAGTATCCTGCGATCATGCAGGCTGAGCGCCGCCAGTGCCTGCGCGATCTCCAGCTGGCGCTCCGCGCGCAGCAGCTGCTCATCGGGCAAGGCTCCGGGATCGGGGCGGTCATGCAGCGCGTCGTCGAACGGCAGCTGCGGCAGCTTGTGTCTGCGCCAGCCATCCCGGAGATGGTTGACCGCGATCTGCCTGAGCCAGCCGAAGAAGCGCTCGCCGTCCCTCAGGTGACCGACCGCTTCGAACGCCTTGACCCAGGTGACCTGGGCCAGTTCCTCGGCCGCATCGGGGTCTGCGGTCAGCGCGGCGCACATGCGCCTCACCCGGACCTCATACCGCGCGACGAGTATGGCGAACGCACGTGCATCCTGCTCTTGGGCACGGCGCACGAGCTCACGGTCGTCCAAGCTGGCGAGGTCCTCTTTGACCGACAGCCGCCTGTCCCTCCAGAAAGCCCGCTGCAACAACTTAGACGCAAAACGTGCCAAGATGTTTCAGCGGGTATGCAGTTCGCGGCCGAAACCGCGTCGACGGCTTCATTCCTCCTTGCGCGAGCCAATCCCTGCCCCTATTCGGCCTGCAGAAGCAGCGGAAGAACATACCACGGCGTAAACAGGTGGCCACTGGAAAATGCGCGGCGGCAGTCCCGGCGTGGCTCGATCGCCTCGCCCGGGGCTGCCGCCCGCAACGGGTCCGTTCCGATCTATTCCTGGCCCTGGGACTCGTCCTCCGCCAGAGCTTCCTCGCCGCGCTGCACGAGGCGCCGGACCATCTGTCCGCCGACCTTGCCCAGCTGGCGCGCGGTCAGATCGCCGTTGTCGCCGTTTTCCTCAAGCGGCACGTCGACATCGTCGGCGACATCCATCTTGAGGTCGTCGAGTGCCTCCTCGGGCGTCTTCTTGCCATCGCGGTCCGCCATCCTGCGCCACCTCCCGATCAAAGTGTCCCCGCCCGGGCTGCGACCGATGAATCGCCGAAGCGATCGCATGGTGGCTAAGATTCTCGCCACGGACGAGCCGACAGCGTATAATGCCGATGTCGGCCCCATGGTCTAGAGGCCTAGGACACCACTCTTTCAAGGTGGGAACACGGGTTCGAATCCCGTTGGGGCCACCAGGCCTTGATGGCGCGAGAAGCTGCGCGGCAGCCCTCGCGCCCTTTTTCTTGGCTTGACAGCCCAGTAGGGCCAGGCAATAGTTAAGCGACTAAACGTCTTTAGGGGTGAGTGCTTGGCGGAGCCCGATGTCGACGAACTGATCACGCTGCTCTTCCAGACGCTTTCGGGCCTGCGTCGACAGCAGCGCAGGGAGGCCGAGGCGGGATTAGGACCGAGCCACCACATGCTGCTCTGGCGACTGAAGCCGCGCGGACGTTTCGAAGCGCCATGGCCGCAGGGCCCCTCGCGCGTCTCCGACCTCGCGCAGGCCCTTCAGTTGACGCCTGCCGCGATCACCCAGCTGGTCGCGGATCTGGAGCGCCGCGGCTACGTGCGCCGGGACCGCGACGAGCGGGACCGCCGAGCGGTCGTCGTGAGCTTGACGCAAGCGGGCGAGGAGGTGCTCGCGGAGCACAGGCAACGCAGGCGGTCGGAGATGCAGCGCCTTGTGGAAGCACTCGATCCGCAGGACAGGCAGGCTCTGGTGCGCATCCTCCATCGCATCAGGGAAATGAACCGACGAGGTGGCGAAACCGACCACTAGAGGACGTACGCGCGCATCTTAGGAAAACTTGGCCAAGAACTTAACCGACTGAAAGAAACGTCACCCAAAATCAAAGGGCCGTGCACATTGCGCCACCAGAGGGGGAACCCGAATGCGTCGAGTCGTGACCATCGTCGTGGTGGTCGTGGTCGTCTTGGCGGTCGCCTTCGTCGGCGTCCGCGCACTCAGAGCCGGCCATAAGACCACCCAGCAGAACTATGCCGTCGCTACCGCCTACAATGGCCCGCTCATGGTCAACGTGACCGGAAGCGGGACGGTGCAGGCGGCCACCTCCGTCAATGTGAACGCCCAGGAGCCAGGTACCGTCACGACGGTGCCGGTGCAGGTCGGAAGCCAGGTAAAGGCGGGACAGATCCTGGCCACCGTGGCCGACACGCAGGGCACGCTCGCGTCGAACCTCTTGTCTGCCCAGGCGCAACTCGCGTCCGATCAGGCGAGCCTCAGCCAGCTCGTCTCGCCGACGCCCACCTCGGCCACGCAGATCCAGGCGGACAAGGATCGGATCAAGGTCGACCAGCAGAAGATCGCGAACGACCAGCAGAAGATCAAGAACGACGAGCAGAAGGTCACGAGCGACGAGCAGAAGGTCGCGACCGACCAGCAGAACCTCCAGTACCTCACGGTCACGGCGCCGGTGTCCGGCGTGATCTCGACCGTCAGCGCCACACCCGGCCAGAACATCGCCCAGGGTGCGACGGTCGTCCAGATCGTGCAGCCGGATTCGATCGAGGTGCAGACCAGCGTCCCCGAGATCGACCTGCCCAACATCTACGTCGGAGAAGGCGTGCAGGTCTGGACGCAGGACCAGGGCACATTGAACGCCGCGGTGTCGACGATCGGCATCACGTCGAGCGGCTCGAACCGGCAGGGAGCGCTCTTCCCCGTGACTCTGACGATTGAGAATCCGCCCGCGGGCATGCGGGCCGGCATGAACGCGACGGTCAACTTCACGCAGTCGTACCTCACCGAGGCAGGTACGGTTGCGTTCGCCGACACCCAGGCTGTCACGACGCAGGTATCGGGCAGCGTGACGAGCGTCGCGGTACAGACCGGGCAGACCGTGCAGCAGGGCGCGACCTTGCTGACGCTGTCGAATCCTTCGCTGCAGACGCAGCTCAATACGGACGAGGCCCAGGTGAGTTCCGACCAGGCCGTCGTCAATTCGGACAAGACGACCGTGACCTCCGACCAGGCACAGCTTACGTCGGACCAGGCCACGCTGCAGCAGGTCGAGAGCCCGACCCCGCCATCGGCCGGCCAGGTGTCGTCGCTCAAGGCGAAGATCGCCGTGGACCAGTTGAACGTGCAGAAGGCCAGGAACGCTCTCGCAAATATCAACATCACGAGTCCCATCGCCGGCATCGTCACAGCCGTCAACGTCCAGCCGGGCGACACGGTGACCCAGGGCGGCGGCGTCACGAACGGCAACAGCGCCTCGACGACGACGAGCGCCTCGACCGCGCCATTTGCGGTGGAAGCGCCGAGCTCCCTTCAGATCATCGTGCCGATCAGCCAGGTCTCGATCGCTCAGGTGAAGACGGGGCAGCGGGCGATCGTGACGTCGGACGCGCTTCCCGGGCAGGCCTTCACAGGGAACGTAGCCCTGATCTCTCCCGCGGGAACCAACTCGTCGGGCGTCGCGAACTTCAACGTGATCATCAACGTCGCGAAGCCGGGCGGCCTGCTGGCCGGGATGTCCGCGAGCGTGACGATCAACGTGGCCTTCGTCCGCCAGACGCTGCTGGTACCTGTGGAGGCCGTGAGCGGCACGGGTCAGGCCGCCACTGTTGAGGTTGTCAAGAACGGCAAGATCACCGTCCAGCGGGTGGACGCCGGTCTCTCGAACGACGTCGCGATCCAGATCCTCTCCGGCCTCAAGGCCGGCGACAAGGTCGTCACGGCATCGGTCTCCACCTCGACGTCCAGCAGCGGCTTCGGCGGTGGCGCCGGCCTGAGGGTGGGCGGTCTCGGTGGCGGTGGAGGCGCCTACCGCGGCGGATCGCGTGGCGGGTCGTCCAGCGGAACGAATGGGGGCTCCGGCAGTGGCGGCGGCGGCTTCGGTGGCGGCGGTGGTTTCGGTGGCGGCGGTGGCTTCAGCGGCAACGGTGGGCAGTGACATGCCCGAGGTCATCCGCGTCGAGG